>CAZIAN010000609.1:0-3069 GCA_964537355.1 uncultured Pirellulales bacterium
CATGCGTCGCCCTGATTCCAAAGACCAGCTAAAACGGCTGATTGAAAAGCTACGAGCTGCTATGCCGGATATCATATTGCGGACAACTGTTATTATCGGCTTCCCCGGTGAAACCGACCTTCAGTTCCTTGAACTTCTGGACTTCATCAAATGGGCTCAGTTCGATGCACTGGGTTGTTTTAGTTTCTATCCCGAATCCGGGACCGCCGCGGCACAAATGCCCAACCAGGTCTTCGAGAATATAAAACAGCAGCGTCTCGAAGAGCTGATGCTCACCCAGCAGGAAATCGCATTTACAAAAAATAAAAACAGAATCGGCAGTCGGCTTACCTGCCTTGTTGATACCGTTGACAGTAAAAACCAGGGACGCGGACGCTTCTATGGCCAAGCCCCCGACATCGACAGCATCTGTATAATAAATAAGTGCCAAGCCCAACCCGGCGATTTTATCAATACGAAAGTCATCGGCACAAAAGATTATGATTTACTCGTCGAGCAAAAATAGAGTTGAATTTAGTCTGTAGAAAACACGGTGAGTCATTCTGAGGCGAAGCCGAAAAATAACATTTGACAAAGGTCGTTCCATATCAGGGTGCGATTCATCGCACCAATTCTGCTGAGAATAGATACATGCCGATCTATTGCCATTGCTGTTATGCTCTAATTTTTAGTTTCTTTATATGTGGACCAAGGGCTTTTTCTAATTTTATCATTGCATCTATCATCTTGTCATGAACGCTTGGCCATTGTTCTTCGTCAGACCTATATCCACCAAGAGAAAAACGTTTGATTATTCTGCATGCTCGCTTGGTTTCCAGTTTTTCCCACTCTAGTTTTTCACCAAAAACGTTTTCAATATCTTCCTTATTTTCTTTCAAGAGGTCGAATATACGTTCATTTTCTTCTTTGGTATCCCCGCCTCTGTCAATATATAGTTCTACTGTTGAGCTGTTTTGATTGACGTTATAAACATAGCTAAGACCTCGTTTGCCAGAACTCCCGCTAATGTAGTTGTATTTTGTTGCGGAACGTTTCGCATGTAGTTTTGTCTTATCTTTTGCATTTTCCAGCAACTCTGACCACCATTTTTCTCGCAAAATATGTCGCTCGGCAAGGTTTTTCTTTGTCTTGCCCACTTCTCGGCTTTCCTCACTTGGGCCTACAATTAAAGTCAGTAACGGTGCCGGTTTCGATTCTCCTATCTTAATTGCCTCCACTTTCAATAGATAAAACGATGCAAGATTTGACTCATTAAGCCATGAAATTGCACTCACGTGCTCAGGCCGGGGTTCAGCTACTATCCAAATACCCACCTTTGCCCCTATAGAGGTCAAATACGTGATAAGCTTGCCCAAATGGTCATGGTTGCTCTTTTCGAGTTGATTTTCTATAACAACAGGATTGCCCTTCTCATCTTCTGCTACCAGATCTGCACTGAAAGTACCGGCAGCCCTTTCCCTCTCGGCATTAGAAAGGTTAAGATCAATTACATCATTGAGCACATCAATATTATCTTCCAGCCATTGTGTAAAATCGTAAGCTTCATGCTTCCATACCTCCCGCAAACCGACTCTTTGGATTTTACCGATCATTTTGTTTACTCCTTAGTAAGAAGTTCCCGTTGCTTCTTCAATACTCGTTAAATTTCTTTCGTTTCAACGAATTACGTCTTTTTGTCCCTTCTTGCCGGATGTTGCCTATTGCATAAGAATAATTCTATATTGCACCAACCTCCTTAAGACTGCTCTCGAAAATCTCCTTTTCCTTTAGTGTCGCGCCGCTAATAACACCCTTCCCAATCTCATATACCATATGAAGCCCCTGAGTATATTTCATCTTCTCCTTAAATGCATCATTGTAATCCATTCTGACGTATAAGAAGACTTTCTTTTTTTGATATTTTAATCTATCAAAGCTCTTTAGCTGGATAGTGATCCTATTTGAAAGTGTAACCTGACTATCGGGAAAGAACGGGTCTGCTAATGTAAATTCACGGCACATCTTTAGGTTATTAGGCTCCTCCAATGGGGCGCCCCACACCCTCACCTTCATATTCTCTGCAGGATGCTTGCCCACGTTCTTGATAACAGTATTGAGGGTAATTTCGAGTTCGGCGGTATCATTATTAACATTCCCTTTGCATTTACTATCTATGGCAGAGATGACCGGCCTTTCAGTTGGCGTCAGTAGTTGGCGTGTCTGCCAGTGGATCCAAAGTGAAATAACCACGGCCAACATTGCTGTAATTGCCGAAATCCAAGATGCGCATACAGTTCGCCTTGTGTGATTCTCGGCTCTTTGGTTTTTGATCCAGTCACTTATTCGATCGAACATCTCAGAATAACTAAGGGGTATAGAATAAACGTCAGACTAATGAATTGGTAATCCAAGCTTTTTTGCAAGCCTGAACAGTTCCTGCCTTTTTTCCTCCTTGCCCAAGTTTGATTGGACAATTTCACTAATCATTTTTTCAATCTCATCGGGTCTTGTGTTCTTAAATAGCATTGCAAACTTTTTCTTCAAATTATTAATCATGAGCTAATATGGAACGTCCAGCAATGATTATACAGTCTTTATAAAACTCCGAAACAAAGAGAAGTTTTTCGCCTTTATAATAATTTCCCATTGCTTCTTCCATTAACGAGCAGAATATACAAACTTTACGCTAATGTCAAGCACGGATTTTCGTAATTAGGATTTTGAATTTGTATGTAAGACACGCATGATTATCACTCAGGGTGGAAATTTTCTTTTTTTGGAAAGATTATTGCTTGTGATGGAATTTCTAAAGGGGTAAACTTCTGTTTATGCTAAATCTTATCCCGAATATTTTAACTTTTGGCCGGCTTGTTTTAACCATTGTCTTTCTGGTTATGCTTTTTTTGGCCCCGCCATATTACGCCGATGGTGAAGAGCCGTTTCCAGGTTTTCTCGATATCGCCTTCATTATCTTTGTTACCGCCGGCCTGACCGATATGGTTGACGGCCTAGCCGCCCGCAGGCTAAACGTCGCAAGCAAGTTCGGCCGAATGATGGACCCGCTGGCGGACAAAATTCTTGTCTGCGGCA
>CAZIAN010000610.1:0-2679 GCA_964537355.1 uncultured Pirellulales bacterium
TCTTCCAGCAACCTGCCTACCCGTATCGCCTCATCCACCGAATAAAAACCGTTTGCGTCCGCGTACAAAGCCATCTTATCGCCGAAGGTTTCGCGGATTAGCGGAATCATTTGTTCCGTCCTTCCCTTCGGACCAACGGCGTTAATGTCCTTGGTCATGAACATAAGCCCGCCGACTTTAATCTTTACCGCGTGGGCATTATATCTCGCTACATCCCTCTTTATCAGTTCCAGCGACTCTTCTACTGGTTTCTCACGGTATTCTGTGGCTTGATATACCGCAACTCGCGGATGGTGAATTTCTCCGATCAACTCACCCATGGACTTCCCGGCAATACGCCCTAACATATCGAGAATCGCAAACTCAATCGTAGCTAAAGGTATCCCGAGCGCCAGCCCGCTTAATCTGAAATTGAGATTGTATATGTACACCTTTTCAAGCAGCAGGTCCAGTTCGCGTGCATCTTTACCGATAAAAAAAGGTTGCAGCGTATTTGTAAAAATTGGATAGAGATAACTCATCCCGCTGTGACCGACCGAAATACCTTCAGCCCCGTCGGAAGAACGTACCCGGCATAGGAAACTGCGCCTATAGCGAAGCAGTTCGACGCTCTTAATGATAACGCCCCTGGCAAACAGCTCCTTTTTCAGTACAGGCCTTTTCAGTATTTCATCCAGCCGGGCGTAATCAGCCCTCTTGCTCTCTGACCCGCCGCACGAACCCGGCCATGTGGCCGCAACCCCGCCGGCAAGCGCACTGCCTATGAATTTTCGACGATTTGTTCTCATAATATCATTCCCTCTTTCGATAACTCTCAATCGCTTTGAAATATGCTTTACCTGACATTTCCCGGATTCGGTTCGGGCACATCTACGGGATTTATATCGAAGGCACTGCCCTGGACCGTCAACTCAATCACTTCCGCAATCTCGTCGCGACTGGAGGCCGGAAGACGGATTTCAATACTGTTTTTATTTTGTGTCAGTAAAAGCTGCCTACCCCCAAACATCCGGCAGGAAATTATCTTGCTATCGATAGGCGGTAGTACCACTCTATCGCCGCCTTGTCGGCTCATTACATACAAGTAGATTTTGCTGCCTTTGCAGGTCGATGCACCCCACTTGCCCGGCTTGAACGGTCCCCCGCGCGTGCCGTAAACGCCGTCACCGTATTTCTTCAACCATGCCCCCATCTGCCGGAGCCTCTCGACCTGGCGCGGCTCTATCCGGCCATCCGGCATTGGTCCGACATTGAACAGGAGATTGCCGTCTCCGCCCACCGTCTGCAGCAAAGTCTGGATGCATTCTTTAGCAGACTTCATCTTATCGTTCGGCTTCCACGCCCACTGCCGGCAGATTGTCATACATGTCTCCCACGGCCGTTCACGATTGAATCCGCCTATCTGCTGCTCGGGAGTATCGTAGTCGCCTGAGTTGAGGCGGGATTGCTTTGTAGTTCCTGCCATCCCGTCTCGCCCTTTGCTCACACGATTGTTTATCACTATATCCGGTTGAATTTCTTTAAGATAGTCGTACATTTCATTTCCATACTCGCGGGTCCACGGTTTTTCCCATTCTCCATCGAACCACATAATACCGAGCGGACCGTAGTTATCGATAATCTCTTTCGTCTGGTTTTTCAGGTACTCGCAGTATCGCGGCATGTTGGGGTTTGGCTTTTCGCTTTTGCCACCGGGACTACCCATCGGGTAATCCGGGTGATGCCAGTCGCAGATAGAGTGGTACGTACAGAATTGGATGCCGTATTTTTTGCAGGCCTCGGACAGATCCTTCATTACATCGCGTTTGAACGGCGTATTGCCAATATGGTAGTCCGTATATTTAGACGGCCACAGGCAGAATCCGTCGTGATGCTTGGACGTAAGGACAAGGTACTTCATCCCCGCATCACGGGCGATCTTCACCCATTCTTCAGCGTCGAATTTCACAGGATTAAACTGCTTGTAGAGCTGGTCGTACTCTTCTGTTGGTACCTCCCTGCCTCGCGACCAGCCAATCTCAGTCCCTTTTATACTGACCGGCCCCCAGTGAATGAACATGCCGAACCGTTTTTCCTGCCACTTGCGTACTGCCTGCGAGGTTTCCGGCCGCTCGCCTGCCTTGGCCATACTGGTAAAGTTCGCGTTGATACATACCCCTGTTATAAAGGCCCCTAAAACCACAAGCATCACATAAGATTTCAACAATTGCATAAGCTTCCTCCTTTTTCGTTTGTTAGATTATTACCGACTACTATACCCTGCACCGGTTACTCAACAAAAGAACCATGCTTTTCACAAGCTGGCTTTTGTATTCCTAAAAAATACCATAATCCCCTGAAATTTCAAGAAATACTATCAATCCAAAAATCCCTCCCTCGTAGCGGCAACCCCGCGTGGTTGCCCTGATATGCCTTGATGTAGCCCCGATGTGCTGTTTCTATTATAGTAGGGGCGGTTCGCGAACCGCCCAAGCGAATAATCAATAGCCAACTTCCGTCATTTCGACCGATAGAGTTTACCCTGAGCGAAGTCGAATGGGAAGTGAGTGGAGAAATCTGGCCCGCAAAATTACGTGTGTAAACGTTAAAAAGAGGAAAGCCAACGATTCTGAAATCTTCAATCCTTTCCCTTTTTCTTTCTAATTAACCAATTAACAAATTCTCTAATCCACTAATTTT
>CAZIAN010000610.1:2689-3058 GCA_964537355.1 uncultured Pirellulales bacterium
ACCCTGAGCGAAGTCGAATGGGAAGTGAGTGGAGAAATCTGGCCCGCAAAATTAACATCTGTACACGTCTAAAAAGCCAGGCCATACAATCAGAATTAACCAATTCTCCAATTCTCTAATTCCCCTCAAAGCCAACTCAAAACTAAAAACTCAAAACTAAATGATGGGGCCTCCTTAACTCAAAACTAAATTACAGGCGGCAATCTTCATTCTCTAATCTCTAATTCCCTAAATTTCCCTTCCCTTCGATATTCGAAATTCTTTGTTCGATATTCGATATTTCTTTTGCTTTTCTGTCCTTTCTCTGTTATTTTCCCCCTAAAGGCGTGAGGCTTCCGGGAGCGAAAACAACACGAGACGCGAGATATA
>CAZIAN010000611.1:0-3057 GCA_964537355.1 uncultured Pirellulales bacterium
CAACCATCGAGAACCTGGGTTTCCGATGGTACATCGAGGGTGACAGCAACCGGAACGCGTCGGTCACCGTTGAGTTTCGTAAGAAGGGACAAGCTAAGTGGAAAAACGCCTTGCCGATGCTGCGCGTTCATCATGAAGTAGTAAACCAGGTTTATGGGCCTTACCGCACGGGGAACTTATTTGCCGGAAGTGTGCTGTTTCTGGAGTCGGCGACGATCTATGAAATCCGCTTCACAATGTCAGACCCGGACGGCGGTGCACCGACTAAGCCTAAGATAGTAAGCGCTGCAACGCGAGCCGAGCCGAGAGCTTTCAAAGGCGAACATACGATAAAGGCCTCTGCCGAGGAGGGACTTTTGGCGGCCTTCAAAGAAGCGAAGCCCGGCGACGTGATTCTGCTTGCCTCCGGCGTCTATAAGGGACCGTTCGATTTGGAAAAATCCGGCACCGCCGACAGACCAATCGTCATCCACGGCCCCACCGAGGGCGAAGCAATACTCGAAGGTGACGGTGTCGGCGGCAAGTCACGTATCATAACACTCAACGGAACAAATCACCTGAACTTTGAGAAGCTCACTTTCCGCGGCGCTCATACGGCTATTTACGCCGCAAAGCCAAACGGATCTGTTGGGCTGGTCGTCCAGGGATGCAAAATTTACGATGTGGTATACGGTATCAATACCGGTTGTGCGAACTCAAAGAACTGGTATATCGCAGACAACGAGATTGTCGGTATCAACACGACATGGTATCCGCGACCGCGTGAGACCTACATGAGTCCGGGCCATACCGGCGTCAATGTGTATGGCCAGGGTCATGTGATCTGCTACAACCGCATCACAAGGTTCAGCGACGCTGCCGCGATCTACAACTTCGGACCACCCGTAGATGACGTGGCCGAGCACTGCGTTAACATTGATTTCTACAACAACGATCTGTCCTGGGCGCAGGATGACACTTTCGAAGCCGATTACGGTTGCCACAACGTGCGGTTCTACCGTAACCGATGCTACAACACACACACCGGTATGTCCACTCAACCGTTCTACGGGGGACCCATTTATCTGATCCGCAACGAACTTTACGGAATCACCAGTCTCAGTTATAAGCTGAACAACTACCCAGCCGGTATCGAGGCTTACAACAACACGTCATGTTGCGCCGGATCAGGCTTTCGTCCTCCTCCCATCTGGCAAAACGGGCACTTCAGAAACAACCTTTTCATGGGCGGCGAGGGGTACGCGATGGACTCCGGCTCGCCAACCGCCTACAGCACGATGGATTACGATGCATACCGTCGCAATGAGCCCGATCGGTTGCTCAAGTGGACGAGCTACAATGGAACTGTCGGCAGATACCAGTCCATTGAGCGATTCTTCGAAGCTGCCGGGCTCGAAGAACACGGCATTATGGTTGACTACGACATCTTCGTCAATGCCAAGCCGCCGGAAAAAGGAAGGACGTGCGAACCAGGAGATTATAACTTGCGGCTGAAGAAAAACACTAAGGTAGTCGATGCCGGCATTGCCCTTCCACAAATCACCGACGGTTTTGCCGGCAGGGCTCCGGACCTGGGCTGCTATGAACTCGGCCAGAAACCACCTCGCTACGGACCGCGGCTGTCACGCTGAAATCAAGCTTAACGGGCACTGAGTGCAGTGCAAATCGAGGCCAAATAAAAGTGAAAAAGGGTATTTAATATGAAATTTCGAAAACTTGGACGTACGAATTGGCAGATTAGTGAGATCGGATATGGAATGTGGGGTATGGCAGGATGGACCGGCTCTAACGATGAGGAATCGCTCCGTTCTATGCAGCATGCTGTTGATCTCGGATGCAATTTTTTTGATACAGCCTGGGGATATGGTGAGGGTAAAAGTGAAAGTTTGCTCGGCGAGCTTCTGCGAGCAAATAGCGATAAGAAGCTCTATACTGCAACAAAGATACCTCCCAAAAACTTTCAATGGCCAAGTAAACGTGAATATTCGCTTGAAGACTGCTTTCCTCCTGAACATATTCAGGAGTACGTTGAGAAGAGTCTCAAGAACGCCGACCTGGATTCCTTCGATCTGATGCAATTCCATACATGGGAAGATTTGTGGTTGGAAGATGAACGCTGGTTCCGAAAAATGAGCGAGCTTAAGGCCCAGGGACTATTTCACGCTATTGGGATTAGCATTAACCGCTGGGAACCATGGAACGGAGTAAAGGCGGTCAAGAGTGGATTAATCGATGCCGTGCAAGTCATCTACAATATCTTCGATCAAAATCCTAAATGTGAACTCTTTCCTGCTTGTCGTGAGCAGAACGTAGGAGTCATCGCACGGGTGCCATTCGACGAAGGCTCGTTAACAGGCACACTAACGAAAAAAAGCATCTGGCCGGATGGCGATTGGCGTAACACCTACTTCGTTCCTGAGAACCTGAACTCAAGTATAGAACATGCGGACATGCTCAAACCATTGATACCGGAAGGCATGACTATGCCGGAAATGGCGCTGCGTTTCATTCTTGGCGAGCCAACTGTAAGCACGATAATACCCGGGATGCGCAAGGCAAAACATGTCGAGATGAACATGGCTGCGAGTGATGCAGGGCCATTAGATCCTTCTTTGATGATTGAGCTGGAGAAGCACCGTTGGGATCGGGAACCAACAGCATGGTCCCAATGATTATTTGCTCCGAAGTATATTATCATTATCATAAATTTCACAATACAGGAATTCACAAGGTGACTGTGTGAACTATCATGGTACGCAAGCATATGCTTGCCGGTGAGGGAGGAAGGTGGGAGTAACGTGGTAAGTAATGGGCATAAGGAGAAAAACCGTAAAGTGCCTGTGTGTCAAAGCTTGGAGGCTTAACAGGAGGAATAACGGCTAATTTCAAAGTAGCTTGATGAAATCATACCAAAAAGCAGCCTGATTGATGACCCACAAGCAGAAGATCAACCTTTGTAGAGTTTGAATATCTGTGCGAGAAACATAAACTGGGCGGCATGGCCCAGATAGTTTCTGGGTAGGCGTATGCGGATTCGATGGCGATAGGCCTTTAGTT
>CAZIAN010000612.1:0-3057 GCA_964537355.1 uncultured Pirellulales bacterium
TCCACGGAATGCCGGCACTGCAGTAGCAGCATGCTTGCCATGCTCCATGCAAAGGATAGCGTGCTTGGCGTGCGCTGGAGCATCAGTGGCACAAAAGATGGCTTCGATTGAATCGTCCTTGACCATCTCCTCAAGCGACGGATACGTCTTTTTGCATTTCGCCTTCCGGGCCATATCGCTGCATCGGTCCGGGAACAAATCACTTACCGCAACCAGTTCGACGTTGGGATGATGCTGGAGACTAAATTGCAGCCCGAATTTGCAAACACCATGGCCGACAATCCCGACACGAACCTTGCGGTCGCTAAAAGGCTTCCAGACTTTTGTTGCATCATAGTCGGTTTTTGTCTGGTCAAAACCGGGAATAACTTCGGCACTCTTAGCCAAGCCGAGCATGGAACTTCCAGATGCAGCGGCGGAAATGGTCAAAAACGATCTACGGGATATTTTAGACATGGCAGCATACTCCTTAGAGGATATAAGAACTTGCTTTTTCTGACATTTCATAACTGAACAAAATGCCCTTACGTCATAGGAAGATTCTATATCAGGCACTCAGCAGTAGTCAACGGCTTATTTTTGCAATTCTTTCGAACTAACTTTCTGTCATAACGACACTACACGCTTATAGTAACAACTGTCTATCCCCAAAAGAAATACTTGATTCCCGCGTTTCTTTTCATCCATATACTTCCAATGAAAAAAAACCCCGTGAAAACAATATAATTCGGGACCAATTTCAGTCAAAAACACTAAAAACAAAGAAAAACCACTCAAAAATCCTCAAAACCAACACATTTTTCTCCCAAAATCCCCATTTTCCAATGATAGTAATCTGTTAAATAAGATGCCCGAAGGGCCTCCTCAATTTTGCTTTTTAATCTTTGATTTTTAATATTTCGTTCAAAAACGCTCACTCTCAAAAACAAAAATAAAATATTTTCAAAATTTTTATCTCCTTTTTTAATAACAACTTACAAGCAATGGTCCGCAGAAAATAGCGAAATTTTCGGTTCAAAACTGCACACCCGTCTAATTATAGAGGGAGTATTTTTCTACCCTCAAAGGAGTTGTTGTGAATTTAGGTAATTTAAATTTTGAATTTGTTTAGGATTTAGAGCTTTGGACATCATGAGCATCGAAAATCCAACTGTAGCTCACTTTAGGCACTTTAGCTCACTTTTCACTAATTTGCGCTCTACAACTGTAGAGAACTCTCTACAAATCACTCCTTTTTATGCAAAACAAACCCAATTTTCCCTATTTTTAACCAGGAAACGACGATTATGCTACAAAACAAACCCAATTCAAAGCCAATTCAAACCCAATCAAAGCCAATTTTAGGCCAAAATCAAGGGTGTCAAAGCCAAACAAAGCCAAAACGAACCCAATTGTCGCCAGGTATGGGCAAGGAAAAGCCTACGAGAAAACCACGAACTTTGACATATACCCCCTTTGCATACAGTCGTTTGGGAAGTATAATATGTGAATCTATCGAACGTAATTTGTTATGTGCTCTACTCTAAAGGAGGCTTGCCATGAAAAAAGTATCTGTTTTTTCACCCAAAAGCATTATTGTAATCATCACAGTTTTTGCCGTTGTTTTTGCCCTCGCATCTTCACCCGTATTTGCCCTGCAGATCGGCACCGCAAAGATTGATATAACACCGAAAAAACCGGTCAAGATGGCAGGCTACGGCAGCCGGACAGGATTATCTACAGGTGTTCATGACCCATTGTCCGCCCGGGTTATCATATTTAAAAATAACGACAAAAGGCTTGTACTGATTTCATCAGATATACTTGGCTATTACGGCGGAACCGCTGAAGATATGCGCAAAGTTATCCTAAACGAATTTCAGCTTGAGCCGTCCGAGCTTTTTCTCTGCGCCATACATACACACGCCGGCCCGACTTTGACAATGGACAAAGAAAAAGGACATCCGAATAACCTCGAATACACCAGGCAATTAAAAGGTAAACTGATAAAATTAATTCGCGAAGGGCTGAATAATTTTGAGTCTGTTCAGATTGGCGCAGGCATCGGATATTCCCCCGTTGGTGTTAATCGGCGACAGTTGGTATTCGATAAATCAGGCAACAGCTCGATAAGACTCGGACGCAATCCTTATGGCCCAACCGACAAAGAGGTTCTTGTGGCAAAAATGACAAACAACAGCGGCAAGACGATAGCCGCCCTGGTAGATTATGCAACCCACGCCACCTGCCTGGGAGGTAAGAATTATACCATAAGTGGCGATGTCATCGGACTGGCCGAACAGTTTGTCGAAAAGATTCTTGGCGAAGATGTAATAGCCGCCGCCTTTGCAGGTGCATCCGGCAATATCGACCCGTGGTACAGAGTGCTTCCTGAATTTAATACCGAACCGGGCTGGATTCCCGAGCCGGTACTTTTAGGGACAATGTTAGGCGAGGAGGCCGTGCACACTTTCCGTGCTATTGATAAAGTTTCCAATAGCGGAGAAATTGTAACAGCCTTTTCAGCTCTTGAGCTGCCGGGTAAACAACAAAACGAAATTACAATTAAAAAAGACACTCCTCCTTCCCCGTTTAATGTAACAGCCGCGAGGGTGGGTGATATTGCCTTTATAGGTCTGAGCGGCGAGATATTGACGGAAATCGGAATGGCAATTAAAGCCGGTTCACCATATAAGCATACTTTTGTGATTACACACTGCAACGGTGAGACAGGGTATCTTCCGCCGGAGCATCTGTATATAGAGGGGGGATACGAAGTCAACAGCAGCCCCTTTGCACCGAAGGCGGCCGATATGGTTGTAAAAGAAGCTGTCAAAATGCTTCATGAATTATAACGCCGAAAATAAAATATCAGCGTTTGTTTTTGCGCTGATCGAGCCGCTCACCCAGAGGACGGCGTACCGGGATGTCCAGTCCACCGCCGGCTTCAAGCTCATCGAAGAGCTGTTTTTTCATCTCCTCGATGCGTTCGCGATAAGCGGGAACATTAATCAGGTTATGTCGTTCATGCGGATCGGTCTTAAGGTCATAAAATCCGTCGTGGTCCCAAACACCCTG
>CAZIAN010000613.1:0-3056 GCA_964537355.1 uncultured Pirellulales bacterium
AGCGTATCGGCCCCGTATGAAACCACTATTGGCGTGGTTTTGGGGTCTATCCCGCCATCGACTTCTATGCGTATATCAGGGCCGACTATATCTCTGACTTTGCTTATTTTTTTTGCCGCCTCGGGCATAAACTTCTGCCCCCCGAAGCCCGGGCGCACTGTCATCACCAAAACCATATCGCAGTGCGGCCCAACGCTCTTTATAGCATCGACGGGTGTCTCCGGATTCAGGCATATCCCGGCCGTGCATCCTAAATCATGTATTTTGTCGACAAGTTTTAGCGGCTGGTTCGCTGCCTCGATATGAAATGTTATATGATCGGCGCCTGCTTCGGCAAAAGGCTCGGCATATTTGCCCGGCTCACTTATCATTAAATGAGCATCGAAAACAAGCCGGCTGTATTTGCGAAGCTTGGCAACCACCGGCGGGCCGAAAGTGATATTCGGGACAAAATGCCCGTCCATCACATCGAGATGCACAATACTTATACCCGCCGACTCAACCACAGCTATTTCATCAGCCAGCCTGGCAAAGTCGGCGCTTAGTATCGACGGCACAACCTCAACTGTTCCTGCTTTGGGCAATCGCATCTTTGTTGGATACCACGAACGATGAACTCTATCGTTCATCAAGGATTTCAAGGCACTTGAACTTTTTGCCTTCCAGAAATTCGAGCGAAGCGCCTCCGCCCGTGGAAATATGGCTCACCCTATCTTCCAGACCGAGTTTTTGTACTGCCGCCGCGCTGTCACCTCCGCCGATTATGCTGCGCGCTCCGTTGTCTGTGGCCTCGGCAACAGCCAAAGCTATGGCTTTAGTTCCCTGATCGAAGGGTGGTATTTCGAAAACACCCATCGGCCCGTTCCAGACGATGGTTTTGGCGTCGATAATGTTCTTTGTAAACGTCTCGATGGCAATCGGCCCAAGATCCACGGCCTGATAACCCGGGTCAATATCGCCGACGGCGGTTCGGTGCGGCGCTCCGGCCTTGAGCTTACGTACTACATCGTGGTCCACCGGCAGGATTACCTCACAGCCCGCCTCCGCGGCCTGATCCAGCAGTGTCTGGCCCTTGTCAATGAAGTCATTCTCACACAGGCTTTTGCCGATGCTCTTGCCCCTGCCTTTGAGGAACGTATATGCCATAGCCCCGCCAATAATAATGCGATCGACCTTATCTATCAGATTTTCAATGACGCCGATCTTGTCCGAAACCTTTGCTCCGCCTAATATCGCGACGAAGGGTCTTTCGGGATTTTGCAAGGTCTCGCCTAAGAATTTTAATTCCTTTTCGATAAGAAAGCCGATTACCCGAGGCTTGCCTTCCATCAGAACGGGCACTGTGTACATTGAAGCATTATCTCTGTGTGCCGTGCCGAAAGCATCGTCAACATAAACATCCGCCAAATCGGCAAGCTGCTGTGCAAAATCGTCTTTTGCCTGGCGAAGTTGTGCATCTTCTTTTGCCGCTTTGTCCTTTATCGTTTCTTCTTTATGAAAGCGCAGGTTTTCAAGCAGCATACACTCCCCGCCGGCCAGTGCCTGGGCCTTGGCTTTTACCTCGGGGCCGATGCAGTCTTCTGTGAAGATGACCTCTTGTCCCAGAAGCTCCGAGAGTCTTTTGGCCGCAGGCGCCAGAGACAATTTGTCTTCTCTTTGACCTGAAGGTCTGCCGAGGTGGCTCATAAGTATCAGCGCACCGCCGCCGGCCAGGATGGTCTTGATTGTAGGCAGCGCCTTAACGATTCGGTCATCGCTGGTAATGTTGCAATTTTCATCCAGCGGCACATTAAAGTCGCATCGCATCAGTACCTTCTTGCCCTTTACATCGATATCACCAACAGTTTTTTTAGCCATTTCTTTTACCTGCATTTTATGTCATTCCCGCGTAAGCTCCGAATCCATATTTAGAGACTATCTCGAAACTGTAACTTTAGCTCACCTTAGCCCACGTTAGGCACTTTTCACTTTTCGACAGTCGGATTTCGAATTTATATTTAAACTACATCTTTGCAATTTTTTCCATAATATCGACGCTGCGGTTCGAGTAACCCCACTCGTTGTCGTACCAGCTAACAACTTTAACCATCCTGCCCTTGACCATCGTGCACAGAGAGTCGAAGATACTCGAAGCCGGGTCGTTAACGATGTCACTGCTGACTATGGGCTCGTCGCAATAAACCAGGATGCCCTTCATCGGGCCTTCTGCCGATGCTTTCATCGCCGCATTTACACTATCGACGGTAACATCTTTTTTGACATTAACCACAAGATCAACGATACTTCCCACCGGAATAGGAACTCTAACAGCCATTCCGTCGAGTTTGCCGTCTAATGCCGGAATCACTTTTCCAATGGCCTTTGCGGCGCCGGTGCTTGTTGGAATTATGTTTGCGCCCGCCGCACGAGCCCGCCGCAGGTCGGAATGTATCATATCAGCCACATTCTGGTCGTTGGTATAAGCGTGAATAGTAGTCATAACTCCCTGCTCGATACCGAAGGCGTCATTGAGGGTCTTTGCCAGGGGGGCAAGGCAATTGGTAGTACAGCTTGCGTTCGAGACACATTTGACGTCGCTGGTCAATTGGTCGTCGTTTACGCCCAACACGATAGTCGCGTCGATATTGTCCTTAGCCGGGACGCTTAACAGCACCTTTTCGGCTCCGGCCTTGATATGGTCGGCGTAACCGCCCTTCGGTGATTCGGCTGTGCGGAAGATGCCTGTAGATTCCAGAACAATCTTAACTCCCATATCCTTCCAGGGCAGCTCGGCGGGATTCCTGACGGCCAAAACCTTGACGGATTTGCCGTTAATGACTAATTCGCCGTCCTTTGCCTCGACTGTGCCGTTCCATTTGCCCATTACGGTATCATATTTAAACAGATGAGCAAGGCTCTTGGCGTCCGAGAGGTCATTGATAGCGACTAATTCCAAATCGCCTTCTCTTTGGAAAATAATTCTTGCTACGGCCCTGCCGATCCGGCCGAATCCGTTAATTGCAACCTTTGTTGACATTTCAAATTCTCCTTCTAAATATTCTAAATAAGCTTTTTTC
>CAZIAN010000614.1:0-3042 GCA_964537355.1 uncultured Pirellulales bacterium
CCTCAAAAATCAAACGTATCGAATTGAAACTTGCTTTGTATTTGCAGCGTCTCTGCGGCAAGAATGAGAACACGAGTTACTTTGGAGCGCTGGGATTCGGTGAGTTTGACAACAGGAATAGTGCCAACCTGAAATTCCAGGTTGATGAGTTTCAACCCTTGGCGCGCCGGGATGTCTTTTTTTCCCACTGGTCAATTGACAAAATTGCATTTATCATCTCGATGGAACCCGAGATCAGAAAACAGATTGTATGTCGACTGGGGCCTGCCTGTCACATTAAATGGAAGCGGGCCCTGGTGGCCGGCCATGCGGGAATTTTCGAGATGACTGTTCAAACACATAAATTATCCAGCTTCCAGTATTCCATTGTTAAGATGGGCACGAAGAGATTTACGATTGAAGAGATATTAAATGAATTTCCCGATCAGAAGGCGGATATTACTGATGCGGCGATAAGGAAACTCGCGCAAAAAGGAATCCTGATCGACACAATCAAAATACCATCGGGTACCAAAGATCCTTTGACGGATTTGATTAAAGCGCTCAGGACGTTTAAACAGAATGTAAGAGTTGAATATTGGATTAATAGAGTAACTCGATTAAAGGAACTGTCGGATGAGTTCGCCGGAGCAGACCTGACGCGTAGAGTAGGTATATTCGAGGAGATTGAAAAAGAGTATAATGATATTACCGGACTGGAGCCGCGGAGACGTGGGGGCAATTTCTATTCGGATCGGTTCGTCATTTTTGAGAGTTGTGTAAGAAATATTAAAGAACTTAAAATCGGCGGGCGAATAATAGCGGATTTAGAGGATAAGCTCTCCTGGCTTCATGAGGTCTTCTATCTGTCAAAGGTCTTGAATGCGGAATATGTAAATAAAATAATCAAAGGTTGGATAAGAAAAATACTCAAATGGAAATACAAGAAAAGCATGCCATTCATTCCGGCCTTGAAGAAGTACAAGGAGAAAGGGTTTGATTTGCCGCTTAAAGATGATTCCATTCAGAACATTTATAACTTTTTAATCGCGGAACTGAAAACGAATGGAGAAAAGGGGTTATCGGACAAATGTTCGATCGGCAGCGAAACCCGGGAAAGAATAATCAATCACCTGAGGAGAGTAACGGATAAATGCAAGAAGGGGGCGGCTTTTCTCAGCCCTGATTTTTTCATCGCGGGAAACAGTATCGAGGAAATAAATAAGGGGAATTACAAAATAGTAATCGGAGAACATCATCCCGGTATCGGAATAACGGGATTGGTCGAACTTGGTGATGAAATAATAAATCTGATCGCTGATGAGTCGATACGGAAAATCAGGAAGAATTTTCATAGTGAAATCGAGGGAAAGGCATTGGCACATACGTGCGGGCTGCACCCCAACAAGACATTCATGTATGAAAGATTTCCCGGTGTATACGATGTATGCGTTACGGGAGAATCGACCTTGCCTCCCCGGCAGCGGATGGATCTGAACGACATACGGATAACATCGAAAGGCCGCGAGGTGTTCTTATACAGCAGAAAAATAAAGAAGAATCTACGATTCATATTCGGAGAAATTTCCGCGCTTCTGTCTCCCTTTCTGCTTAATAAGGTTGCAATATTAAGACTTCAGGATGTCTCTCAAAAACATTCTCCTCGGATAGAACTGGATAATATTATCTTAGAGAGGGAAAGATGGAACTTTCCGAGAAGTTTATGGAACAGGTTGTTTGAATTGGATGATTTTGATCTGTTTTATCAGCTATTACATGACTTAAGAAGATTTAATATTCCTAAATACGTATTTGTGAAGACCGACAAAGAAAGAAAACCGATTATGGTCGACTTCGACAATTTATTTCTGATATTGAATCTTAAGAAAATGATAGCTGCTTCTGAATCATATACAATAACAGAAATGATTCCTACGCCGGATCAATTATGGTTCAGAGACCGGGATGGAAGATATACATGCGAGTTCAGATGTACAGCCTTCAGGAAGGCTGATGGCTGATGAATTCTGGCTCTTCGCACAAAAGTGTGCAGGCTAAATTGGTAGATCGGCGCA
Source organism: uncultured Pirellulales bacterium (assembly GCA_964537355.1). Lineage (GTDB taxonomy): Bacteria > Planctomycetota > Phycisphaerae > Sedimentisphaerales > Anaerobacaceae > NIOZ-UU13. Next base: position 2,055 of record CAZIAN010000614.1, read on the forward strand.
GCAGTGAAAGATGTTAGCAATGTAATTATCGACGTTGCGAAAGCCCTCTGAGAGCGGAAATTCCCGACCTCCATCGCCACCGCCCACTCCCGGGCCAGGAAGATCGGGTTCCGGTAGGTCCGGATCGGCTTTATCCGCCCCATCCGCCGGCGGTAGGCCTCGAAGATGTAGTCAAAAACGTCCCAGATGAGGGTTCGCCCCGCCATCGGACTGGGGAGTATCCGACCATCCCGCATAGCCCGGAATGATTCCATCCGGGCTATGCTGGATTTTTCTTACTGTGTTTGCGTCTGAGGCTATACGGCGTAGATGGAAATAATCTGTTATCGACCGCTTGAATTATTCGCCTATTTCGTCGAACATATAGTGTGGTCGAATACGCTGAGAAACAAAACCTTGTTTAAGGAATAGGCATATGGACAGGGACGGCCGAAGGAGTACAATCGTTACAAGAGAAAGGAGGCCATATTCTGGATCGTTAGCCGGTTCACGGACACACTGGCGACGATCGAGAAATGGACGATAGGGAGAGTCGATAAAGCCTGACGTCAAGCCGTGGAAACCCGGTTACTCCGGGAAGGCATCGTCGCCGTCTCCGGAGTCAAAAGTATTGCCCAGTTTTCTTTCAATCCAGTCTCATCAATAGCGGGGCGGTACATTCAAATTAACCATCGCAAATGTTTTTATTGTGTAAAATTTTTTTATAGTATAGTTGTGATGTAATTGTTTGAATTTTATTGAGAAGATAGAGGTCTATTTATGCACGAAATAGTAAATATTCATAAAGAAAAGCAGCCCGAAGAAACTATTAATCTGATCAGGGGTATACTAGCGGAACTGAACATACTGGTGCGTGAAACAAAATGGACTTCGTCAAGCAAACATTGCCATTCAGTCAGTTTAGCGAGTGACGAATTACAAGTAATATCTAACGGGAAAGGAATTTCCAGAAAATATGCGCTCGCCGGTGCTTATGCTGAATTTATGG
>CAZIAN010000615.1:0-3035 GCA_964537355.1 uncultured Pirellulales bacterium
AGAAGGACGATATGTCTCTAATATACTCCTCTTGGTTCCAAACCAGAATCTCTGACGTGCAGCCATATTAAAACCATTGCGTCTGGCAAAAAATCTTCCGGCAGCATTTTTTTCAGCAAAATCACGGACATGGCCGAATATCCAGGGCTCATCGAGTATCCTCTTCTTCATTGCCTTGCTAACAGTGCCGACAAATTTTGATGGCTTGAGCATGGTGTGCATCAGGTCTATTTCATGGCCGCTGGAACTGTCCGGATTGACTGCCAAATCGTAATGGTGGTCAGCATCAAGCCCCAGAACGAGGCAGTAATAGTTCCTCTTAACCGGGTTTGCCTCATCAAGGACAATACCATATGAAGGATGGGGATTATGCATGATACTTCCTGCCTGAGTTCCGGTAAAATGGAAATCATCCCTGTACTCCTGCCATCGCTCAAGGTAGGCAGGAACGAGCCATGTGGGCCACTCGTTGGTCTGGATAATCGAGGGATAGTAATTGTAGCATCTCAACGCTTCCAACGCCCCCTGTGAGAAAATCCGTGCTCTTCGCAATTTGTCCTCTGATGTGGAACCGCCATAGGGCTTATCGAGATACTTGGAATTTTCCAGATAAAGAACATCAATTCTGGTTCTCTTACCATGTGGATGCCTTATTATGCGTGCCCTGAATATGTTTACAACATCAGCGGGCGCGTCCCAGCGGATGGATTGAGACTGATCATTGAAAGCTGGAAATTGTACGGAAAAGCAATGTCCTTCATATTTTGGGTGGTAGTTTGTAAATATCCAATCCCTTTTCGATTCATAAAGTGCTGTGACTATTACAACATGGAATCCCAATTCGCTGAGGACATCTGCAATGTCTGTCGTATAGATACCTACGCCCCCAGCACTTTCACTGAATCTTGATTCAGGAGAAACCAAAGCAATAGTGCCAATATTGACAGACTGCAAAATATCAACAGCAGCCTCTTGTATGTCCGTGCCAAATCTTCCCTTCTCGTTCACAGCAATGCGCATCAGAAAATCAACTATCATATCCCTCATGTGGGTGTTATACTCGCTTATTTCAGCAAGAAGCATTGAAAGCTCGGCTATGCCAAGCTTCTGGTATTTGTAAATCCAAGAAACAGTCATTTCAAAGAGATCTGAGAACCTTTCAAAACCGCCTTTGTTCAGTTCACAGGCTATTGTAAAGACCCTGGCGATATAGGAATGCCTTACCCTGTCTTGCTTGCCATATCTCTGATACCGCATGAATGAATCCGGTATCATAAACTCTTCGCTTACAGATTTGTCCCTATAGATGATCTCGTAAACATGAGAGGATGTAGGAGAAAGAACCCCTCCAAAACCCAGATGTAGCAGTTCTTCGCCGGACCAATATTCTCTCTTGCCTCTTCTGGTGCGGCCTTCTGTGTTGTTGTATCTTTCCCTTAATTCGTAAGTCTCATTAGTTTCTATTTCAGTACTTGGTGTTAAATCAGTGGCATCTTTCAAGGTGAAATTGAACTCTCTCGCCACAGTCTGCTGACCTTCATGATGTGGATTCGGGAAATTGAACACGCACAGGAATGATTGCCTTTTATATGACCTTAGAAAGGCAGCTATCCGGCCGTTGTTGGTCTGTATGGGTGTTATTGTGCCTTTGGTAAGCGCAGGGTGCTCATCAGTAAGCTTGTACAATTTCCTCAAGTAAGGGCCAAAACCCTGCAAAAGGGGATAGGAGGTTAATAGTTGCTGCCTCGCATTGGCCTCCCCTTGCCACGGGTGCGAACATCTGTTAAAGGTCCAGTGCTTCCAACATTCGGTGTAAGCGGCATTGAAGCGTTCTCTCATAGGCCCTGCCTCTTCACCAGGCAGGCGACTAATGTGGTACATCAGGGGGCCATAACTACTAAGGACCAGAAAAGCAGATGCAGGCCAAATCATGTTTTGGTAATTGCTTGGTGGCGATTCCTCATCGTGGGTATTAAAGAAAGAGAGAGTCTGACCGCCACAATATCTATGAACTCTGTTCAAATAGGTGATTGTATCATTTATCCCAAAGATACCATTTGTATCCTGCCCATCTCTTATAGACTCAAGATTCTTAATATAGGGATTATAAGGAAACGTACCCGACTTTATCATTCTTGCTTCGTTTCCATGCCACTGCTCAGAATATACAATCAAAGCTTCCGGTACAGCTTTCTGCACTTCATAACAAATCTTTAGGATTGGAGCACACGACTCCCATGTTCCCCTTAGATCTATTCGTTCAAATCCGCCAGTCACTACTTCTCCAAATAGGCATGCCCGCAGAGATGCCCTTTGGTCTACAGGGAATACTGTGTCAAATCCATGACCAACATCAATACGTAAGCCAAATCCCATACCCGCCAATTCTTTATAAAGTTCAGATAGAATTTCGATATTATTATAGTCTCGCATGTTGACCATAAAACTGTCGAACCATTCATCCGACTCACCGTCCCAGCCGGCGCGTCTGGTTAGGTTTCCACTACCATCAACAATATAGACGGGCATACTATAGGCATAAGCATAATTGGCTCTAGAGAAGTGAGAAACAACATCGAGCAGGACTTTCATGTTGAGCGAATCGGCCTTTTCCTTGAGTCGCATCAAACCCTCTACACCTCCCATGTCCCTCCTGACTGTCTTACCGTCCCAGATAGAGAAGACCGATGGGTCAGGCCCAGCCTCACCTGCCCAGCCTAATTCCAGAGCCCCTAAAGGATATATCCGAGTGTATCCTTCGGCCTTAATCGCTTCAAGCTGCTCTGAAATGTCATCGAATGTCCCATATATGAAAGCCCCAGCATGATCACGTAGCGGTTCCATTTTTTGATCAAGTCTAAGATTGAATGTATCAGCGTAAAAACTAAGAATCCTATGCCCTCTTTCATCCGGTATAAATTTCAGCAGTCCATGTGAGCGGTCGTCGGATTTCTCATATTCCCATTTCTTACCTTCATCCAGAGAGACCTGAACGGAGTAGTGTATCCAACCATGCCGTTCGGGCAGTTCTGCGC
>CAZIAN010000616.1:0-3026 GCA_964537355.1 uncultured Pirellulales bacterium
TTCAAAGCCAATTTAACCCAAAACAAACCCAATTCAAAGCCAATCAAACCCAACCCGTAGCGAGCTTGTCGAATCTATTCGAACCCAATTTCTTTTGCTGGGGGGCACCTTTAGGCAAAAATCAATGCGCAGAAACTCTCCTCCTGCTATATTTCAAGAATCTGTGCCCGTTGGAAGTGAAGATTTACTATCTTTTCTTCTTCTTTTCTTTTTTAGGCTTCTTGGGCTTTGGTTCCTTAGGTTTTTTAGGTGGCTTCTCTTTTTTGGCTTTCGGAACTTTAGGTGCTTTAGGAACTTTGGGCTTCTTTACTTTTTTGACCTTAGGAGCGCCGCCGCCACCGGTCATAAATGCCACACCGGCAACCAGCAAGGCCAAAACAGCGGCCCCACCCATAATAAACCAGATGAAAGCCTGTATGCTTGAAAGAATAGAAGGCATTACACCTTTTTGGCCTGAGATAGCCACAACCGCGGTGTATATGATAACCAGCAAAGGTAAAAACAGCAGCATTCCCAATGTATTACTTGACATATCCGGTGCCGCTTCCATAAACGGCCGAGATATGGCCATCGAAACATCCGGGACCGGCTCGGAAATCATAGGCTGCTCTTCGTCAGGCATTTCCCCTGCTTCGGCAACTACTGCCGCAGCAGAATCCGCGCTGGCTTCCTCGAAAGCAGGTTCGGCGCCTTCGACCTCATCAGTGTATATTTCGTCAAGAATACCCCCTAATGAAGTATCATCGGCTTGCAGCGAAAGGTCCAGCAAGCCGGAGCCGCTTCCGAAACTATCCAGATTTACATCTCCTTCAATCTCTTCCAGCGGCATTTCCGGACCTGTACCCGAAGTGCTCATTGGTATTGCCGTCTCGGCCAGCGTATCATCCGTTATCTCATAATCACCGTCGGTTTCTCCGAGAACGCTGATTCCTTCACCTGTCAGAGCCGTGTCCGCGTTTGTCAATTCACTCGGAGCTACGGGAGCACCCGTTTCCGGCGCCAACAAAATTTCACTCGTGCCCGCGGCCTCCTCCGCTGGTGCCAGCATCTCTGCTTCCAGGGCCTCCATCTCAGGGTTTTCATCTGCCGGAATTTCAAGCTCAAATTCTTCGGCTTCCGGAATTTCAGGTTCTAATGCTTCGGCTTCAGGAATTTCCGCTTCTAATTCTTCTATCTCCGGAATTTCAGGTTCCAATGCTTCGGGCTCTAATGCTTCCGGTTCCAGTTCTACGGCTTCCGGTGCTTCTTCAGATGTTTGAGACATCAATGCTTCGACTTCCTCAACCTTGAAGAGTAAATTAGGGCCATCACGAAACTCACGCAAGCTGCCTTCCTGGACAATCTGTTTTATTTCCTCCTCTGTCTTATTGAGCTTCTCGGCGGCTTCCTGTAATGAATAAAACATCCCAGCCATAATCACCTATCTCCTACATGAAACATCGTGTCTTACCACGGCTTGTGCACTCTAAAAACAAACTCTATTATCAGTTATTGTATCCGGAACTCCTGCAATATGCAACCTTTTTTTTGATGAAAATACAGTAAATCGACTGTCAGAAGGCTATTTTATAACATTTTGGTGAGCAAAAACGCGACTATCTCACAATCTACGCCGCTTATTGTACCCACGACATAGGATGAACGGGATCTTACAAAAAGGAAATAATGAATTAGTTTCTTGAAAAACCATCAAAAATTATATGTCCATTAAACATTCTTTCCTTGACGGGAAAGCGGCTGTTTTGTTATAAATAATGTTAGTGAAGCTTGTGTCCGCACATGAGAGTATTAGCGGATTCTGGTTCTCTCGAACGCGGGTTTTTCTTAGTTTTGCGAATATAAGGAGGAGCTTTTATGAATTGTGTAAGGAGCAGAGTATGGATTAACACTTTGCACTTCACAATGAAAATTATTACATCTCAATTAACAACATATATTACTTTTTTTCAGAGGATAATTATGTATAAAAAATTGATCTGTAGGCTTTTTTTAGTTTTGTTTCCGGGCCTGATACTAACGAATGTTGCCAGTGGTGAACTTATTGGCTGGTGGCGGCTGGACGAAGGCTCCGGAACGATGGCTTTTGACTCAAGTGGCAACGGGAATGATGCGAGGTTTGAGGGGACTCCAGTGTGGGTGGATAATGGACAACTTGGCAAAGCGCTGAGGTTCAACGGAATTTCCGATTACCTCGCCGCACCTGACTCCGAGAGTCTCGATATTAACGGAGACCAGTTGAGCATCGCCGCCTGGATCAATGGTGAAGACTGGCCGGGAGCAAACCATGTTGTCCGAAAGATAGCAGACACGGGAACAGGTTCCATCTACATGATCCGGGTGCAGCCGGATACTGTGCGGGTTTACCTCAATACCTCTGCCGGCGAGACCATAGTACAGGGGACAACTCCATTACTCACCAATGAATGGGTCCACATTGCCCTAACATATGATGGCGCCGAAGCGCACATCTATGTCAATGGCCAGTTGGACATCTCGATGGAAGTCACTGGAGAGGTCACGCAGAGCAATAATGAGCTGCGCATCGGTCGTGGAGAACCGGCAGGTTACTTCGTAGGGATGATCGACGACGTTCGGCTCTATAACCATGCGCTAACTGAGAGCGAGCTTCTGTCTGCTATGGAAGGAAGTGGTGCAGAATACCCATTTGCCCGGGGCCCCACTCCTGCTGACGGTGTACTAATTGAAGATACATGGGCGAATCTTAGCTGGAACCCGGGAGATCTCGCAGTCTCGCACGATGTGTATATCAGCGATAATATTGACGACGTGGACAGTGGAGCCGAAGATACGTTCCAGGGCAATCAGGAAGGGACGTTTATTGTTGTAGGCTTTCCCGGATTTGCTTTTCCGGATGGCCTTGTTCCGGGCACAACATACTACTGGCGAATAGATGAGGTCAATGATACCGAGCCAAACAGTCCGTGGAAAGGCGACATCTGGAGTTTCAGTATTCCTTCCAAGACAGCATACTTTCCCGTTCCGGCTGATGGCGCCGAGTCTGTCGC
>CAZIAN010000617.1:0-3022 GCA_964537355.1 uncultured Pirellulales bacterium
CCAACAACGAACGGCCGGAAAGAAAGAGATTGTTGTCGATTAGAAACGGCCCGTGATCGACCTCAACAAAAAGGTCTTCTGATTTGTTGTTATCGTGTAAGAGGTTCCTGGTCACGCGCGCGCCCTGCGCCATCCAGTCCAGCCAGATACCCCGGCACGTGCGGTAAATGTGATTCTGGCTGATCTCGGTGTCAATTGCTCCGTGAATCTTGATACCTGCCATCTCGGCCCCGGTAAACAGTTGACGGATATGGATGTCGTGAATCTCGTTGTCCGTTATGGTACTGAAAACCGCACCCATGCTTCCTACGATGCCCGCTTGCTCGCAATGAGAGATATGGTTATTCCGTACTAAATGGTGACCTATGTTTTCCTTCGACCAGCCTCGTTCCACTGCGCGCTCGATGGTTTTGACATACCCTTCAGCGGTATTCGCCGATGTGTTGTCCCATTGATCGCCGTGTTTACCGAGTGTTATCCCAACACATGTCGAATAGCGGATATCGTTGTTCTCGATGATCCATCCCTTGCTCCAGTGGGTGCCGATCAAGCCGATCTGCTCTGCTGTGGGTGGCGCCCAGGGCGTTGCTCCGTGCATTATTGTAAAGCCTCGCACGGTGATGAAATTAACGCCCGTCTTCTGAGGGTAGAACACCGCTTGGCGAACGTTAATCTCGACCTTAGCCTTGTTGGGATTGACATCCCCGAACTGCGCCCAGATTGTGGTGTTCGCTTGGCCTATCTGTCCGAACCACAGCGGGGTCTTTCCGATAGGTTTCAGCACATCATCAAGATTGGCTGCTTCAGTGAGCCAGTGTTCATTCAGATAAACCGCACCCGTGTGGTGTTCTCGTCCCTTGGGATTGAACCAGTCGCCGTGAATCAAGTCATTGTACGGGTTGAAATCCCCGAAAAAGCTATTGGAAAGGGTGACCTTCCATGTATCATTTTGTACCTTCTGCCACCCCTTGATGACTTCGGAGCCCTTGATAACGACTTTCTCGCCGGGGATGACCTGATAAACAATGCGTTTCCTATCAGACTCACCGCCACGCGGCGGATTAATCCGTTCGCGATAGGTTCCCTCATGCACAGTTATGAAGTCGCCGGGTTGTGCAACATTCGCTGCCTTGGAAATTGTCTTAAAAGGGGCTTGGACTGTCCCTTTATTTGCATCATCACCTTTAACCGAAACATGATACTCCCGCGCCTGTACGGCCCCGGATAATAAAAGCAGCATGCAAACTATAAGTGATATCCGTTTAATGTTATTTTGAATAATCATAATTACACCTCCATATAAATAGTTCATCAAAAACTTTATCTTTTCTATTCTTGCTGATTGGAAACACTATCTATTCCAATCACCTGTTTGTTTGAGGTTATCAGTATGGCCGCGTGTGTCCATCGTTTCTGATTTTCTTGAGCAGAGCAGCCAGTTCACTTACGACATCCGGATGATCTGAGGCTGCATTGTGCCTTTCAGCTATATCGCTCTTCAAATTGTAAAGCTGCGGTTCCGGGTCATTCCCCAGTTCTATGTTTACATTTTGGTTGATCCTCGGACCCCTGCCCGGCTCAATATACTTCCAGTCTCCTTTAATCAGAGAAAGAACGCCTGCATGCTCGACCAGATGATTGCGGCCCATAGGTGCTTCTCCGAGCAGGGCCGAAAGGACATCAAAGCTGTCCGGCCCCTCATCACGAGCAAGCTTCTGACCGGTTAAGGTCGCCAGAGAAGACATGAAGTCAATTTGACAAATGAGTGCATCCGAACTGGCTTTGGCTTTCACACGCCCGGGCCAGCGTACAATTAACGGAATGCGCGTTCCGGCGTCGAATGCACTGTACTTGCCCCCTCGCAACGGCCCGGCAGGTTTGTGCCCGCTTAGCTTCTCCACGGACTGGTCCTTGTAACCGTCATCCACGACCGGTCCGTTATCGCTCGTGAAGATCACCAAAGTATTTTCAGTAAGATTCAGACGATCCAGAGTATTAAGGATTTCGCCGGTACACCAGTCAAGTTGCAGAATCACATCCCCGCGGGGGCCAAGGCCGCTCTTGCCGGCGAACCGGGAGTTAGGTACGCGCGGCACGTGAATATCGTGCGTCGAGAAATATAGAAAGAATGGCTTGTCCATATTGTTCTCAATGAAGTGCTTGGCTTTGCCGGTGATAACATCGGCTATATCTTCGTCCACCCAGCGTGCAGCTTTTCCTCCACTCATGTAACCAATCCGGCTAATGCCATTGATTATCGTCTGGTCGTGTCCATGACTCGGATGCATCTTTAGTAGTTCAGGATGGTCTTTGCCCGTCGGCTCGTTGCCGATGGGCTTGCCGAAGCTTACATGGATAGGATCGTCCGGATCCAGCCCGACAACACGACGGTTTTCCATATACACGCATGGCACACGATCACCCGTCGCAGGAATCAGGAAACAGTAATCGAAGCCGATATCGAGTGGGCCGGGCTTAATATCAACGTTCCAGTCGAGTTCGCGACCTTGTGCCCCAAGCCCGAGGTGCCACTTGCCGACGACGCCGGTCTTATAGCCGGCCCTTTGCATGACTAACGGCAAAGTCGCCCGCCCGGGTTGGATGATCATGCGGGCATCGCCTCGCGCGATGCCCGTGCCTTTCCGTCGCCAGGCGTATTCGCCGGTCAGCATGGCATAACGCGAAGGCGTGCATGTGGCCGATGGCGAATGAGCGTTCGTAAAACGCAAGCCTTCAGACGCCAGCTTGTCTATGTTCGGGGTCTTAATTTTTTTTGCGCCGTAGCAACTGACATCGCCATAGCCGAGATCGTCCGCGTAAATCACCACGATGTTGGGACGGTTTCTCTTGGAAATAGCGGCTCGTGTTGTAGAACGAGGAAGGGTGGCTGCTATTGCGCCCACGGCGATACTGGTAAGAAATTGACGTCGATTCATATATTTTCTCTCCTCAAAGAATACAATGTCCGTCATGATATCACTCGATTTTCTCAATCAAAAGCTGTCGCTGCCTTTTCTATCTG
>CAZIAN010000618.1:0-3019 GCA_964537355.1 uncultured Pirellulales bacterium
TTATATATCACCGAATGGATTGTTCGCCTCGTTGCCCTTTTTGTTGTTGTACGTAAGCGGCGCCCGAGTGCGGCTCTTGCCTGGCTGGTCGTAATCTATTTTCAGCCCTGGATAGGAATACTGTTGTATCTATTAATCGGCAGACACCGCCTGCCTTCCCGCCGTACCAAACAATACGCTCGGCTTTTAGAAAGGTTGGAACATTTGAAGAAGCAATTTGAGGGGCATCCTCACGCGGCCCACCCTGAATTGGGACCTCAATGTCAGGAGGCAATTGCCCTGGCTGAACATTTTGGATCGATGCCGATTCTCGACGGAAATTCCGTAAACTTAATTTCCGATACCAATGAAGTTATCAATGAGCTTATTACCGATATTAATTCGGCCAAGGACCACGTCCATATGCTGTTTTTTATCTTTCGAAACGATGATACCGGTCAACGTGTCGCCGACGCCTTAAAACAGGCCGCACAGCGCGGGATTAAATGCAGGTTGCTCCTGGATGCCGTCGGTTCGTGGCGCATGCTGCGGTTTATAAGTCACGACCTGAGGAAGGCCGGAGTTGAAGTTAAAGATGATTTGCCGGTTGGCTTCCTTCGGCGCCGGGCCTCGAGAATTGACCTGCGGAATCACCGCAAGATAGTCGTAATCGATGGAAAAATCGGGTACACGGGCTCCCAGAATATTGTTGACGATGACTATGGGCACAAGGACCTCATATGGCGCGACTTGATGGCCCGCCTGAGCGGCCCTGTCGTCCAGGAGCTACAGACAGTCTTTCTGGAGGACTGGAACTTCCGCACAAACAAGCTGCTCGAAGAACAGGATGTCTTCCCGCCGCCCATACTCTCTGGTGACGTACACGCTCAAATCCTTCCCAGCGGCCCTAACTTTCCCGTCGAGAATTATCAGCGCCTGGTTGTTGCCGTTCTCTACTCGGCCCGTGAGCGGGTTGTTATTACAACGCCATATTTTATTCCCGACGAGCCATTCCTCCAGGCGATGCAGGTGGTAGCCCAAAGGGGAGTGGAGATAAACTTGATCTTGCCGCGTAAAACCGATCATCCGCTTGTGGATATGGCCGGCCATGCCTATTTTGAGGAACTGCTCCAGGCCGGCGTGAAAATATTTGCCTATGAGGCCGGCCTGCTGCACGCAAAGACGATGAGTGTTGATGATTCTATTGTGTTCATAGGCTCAAGCAATTTTGATATCCGCTCATTTTCCCTCAATTTTGAAGTCAACCTTTTGCTCTATGGCCGCGAAGCAACCAGAGGTCTCCGCAAACATCAGATGGAATATCTTCGGGACAGTGCCGGTATTGACTTGTTACAGTGGCAAAAACGCAGCCTTTTGATACGCACCATGAACGATGTAGCTAAGCTGTTTAGCCCTCTATTATGAAGAAAAAGTGAAACTCTCCCAGCTCTTAATATTTTAACTGTTAATGGCGGAAACATAAATCTCAGCCCTTCTAATGACCGATCAGCCACTGGTAGCAAAACTCCGCTAAATCCCGCTCGTTGATTTTGTTATCCTCATTCAAATCAGCCGTTAACGGCTTTACAATTCTGAACCATTCGTCGGCCAGGATGCAATAGTCACTGAAATTAACTAATCCATCTCCATTAAAATCCGCCGAGCCGACCATCTGTCCTGTGCGGCCGAATACGCCATACCCCGACCCATCCTGTCCATAACTCTGCCAGGTCGTAACAAAATTTGGTCCCTGTCCCATTGCAACGGCCGGCCGCTTCTGGTCGGCCTCGATATAGGTATTGACCTGAAACTCATCGCCGATTGCTTCGCCTATACTGTCATAGCGCTGGGCGAATATTTCTCTCTCATTGATATCAGGGTCGATTTTGGTGTCCCACACCACTATAAACTGCCGGCGATTATTCATTGCGACCTTCGGATTCTGCTGCGGTCCTTCAAATGTTGTATTGACGATAAACTGCTCACCTATGGCCGTCCCGTCCGCCTCAAACATTCGTGCGTGAATATCGTCCAGGCCGGCCAGTTCCGGGTCCCCATCCCAGGCTACTACAAATCTCCCTTCCCTGCTCATTGAAATCGATGGTTGCGTAACCGAGCTGAACCTGATTGTACTGACCTCGAAAGGCTCCGCTTTGGCTGAGCCATCGGCATTATATAGCCGCCCCATTATCGAATTGCTGCTTTTGTCCTGCATCCAGACAACGGCAAAATTCCCTTGCGAATCCATTGCTGCATCGGGATAACGCCCGTCTGACGGCCCATCGCTAACGACAAATTCCGTCCCAATCTTCAGGCCGTTGCTGTTATACAACTGAGAGCAAATTGCCTTTTTCCCCTCTTCAGGAACATTCACACTCTCCCAAACGATGACAAAGCTGTCGCCATTATTCGTAGTAACTCTCGGACAAAGCTGCTTATCGTTTATGCTGGTGTTAACTCGGAACTCACTGCCGAGGGGCCAGCCGTTCGAGCCGAATCGCCTTGCAAAAATATCCTCTTTATCCTCCTCGGCTGTTCCCGGTCCCTGCCACACGACCACAAAATTCCCGAACGTATCCATTGCAACAGAAGGCTCTTTTTGGTTGCCGCTGCTTGTAGTGTTGACTTGAAATTCCTCACCGAGGAGATTGCAATTTTGGTCAAATCGCTGTCCGAAAATACCGTTCGAGCTTTTGTCCTGCAGATAGCTGTTCCAAACCACGACAAAATTCCCGGCCCCGTCCATAGCTATAGCAGGATTCTCCTGCTTATTAGTCGTATGGGTATTGACCTGAAACTCCGCCCGGCAGATTATCGCTGCTACCAAGATAATTACGACAGTCGCGAAATTATTTCGTTTGGGTGCCATGCTTATTCCTCTCATTTATAATGTTGCTTAAATTTTAGCCTTTTAGCTCCGGCTGTCCAGGAAAAAATCAGAAAAAGGGCTACAAATTGGCTTTGATTGGCACCCTTAGGGGCGGTAAATTGGGTTTGATTGGGTTTGTTTTGGGTTTGAATTGGGTTAAATTGGCTTTGT
>CAZIAN010000619.1:0-1499 GCA_964537355.1 uncultured Pirellulales bacterium
ATATTGAATCAACTTCTTAATTCTCAAGTTGCTTTGGAACCAACGTCCCCTTTCAAGGGAACAAGGATCGATATCGTAAAGGCATGGGTATCCAGAGGTAACTGGGTCTGGCCTTGAATTGGGACAAATTTGTCCTGATTCAAGGGCTGACCCCGTATACCACAAAGTCGCCGGTCAACTCGCGCATTAGAAGTGTGTTAGGAAAACTAGATGGAATTCTTTGAACGGCTATACAGAGGTTTTGAAGCCGAGCACTACGTGGCCGGGAAGCTGTTTTCGGTGGGCTACGAAGCTTTCAAGCTGCCAGCTGACTTTGGCTTTGACCTTATGGTCACGAACCAAAAAGAACAATCTATGGGGCCTCGTCAGAAAGGACGATTACTCGAACCGCCTTTTGCCGTTCAAGTGAAGTCCCGAAGCCTCAGATCATCAGATTTTCAAACGGCTGCATCGGGTCGTGACGAAGTACAGTTTTCGATCTCGATAAAGAAAGAAGACCTCGATCTATTGGCTAGCACAAAGAGAACTTTTCTTGTTATTGTGGTGTTCGTTCGGGGCGATGCGAGTAGGTTTGAGGATCGCGCAATTCATTTTTGGTTTGGATCGGACCACGTAAATGCTCTTCTTGAACGGGGGTATTTCTTGCCGGACGAAGCCGATCGACGAGTCCGCAATCTCAAATGCAGCTTGCGCATGTTCCCGATGCTGTTTCTCGGGGAAATTCTTGATAGTTTGGTGTCTCAGAATCACTTAACTCAGGAGGGAAAACGTATGCTCGCTTCGGAACTTCCTGAACGGGTGCCAAGGAACTGGAATGCATCGGAATACGTTGCCTTAGCCCGAAAAGCGAGAAATGCCCCTGATGAACTTGTCTGGCGGCAGGTGCCACATGAACTGTTCGATTTACGGAATATGGGATTTGATATCGGTTTGGGTCATTTGGACTAGAGTCGTAAATACTTCTAACAAAGCAAATGCAGCCGATCGCTAATCGCGCCGGCTGATTTGCAGCGTTCACAACAAATGAGAGGAATTTATGAAATCTGAAAGATACAAAATCGGATGGAATAAATTGGCGGAAATTGATGGCGAGCAAGGTGAAAGGGTTGTGGAAGCCTTGAAAGATATTTCACCAGATTTCGCTGATCTGCTTATTGAGTTCCCTTTTGGAGATGTCTATAGCCGCCCAGGCTTGGACCTGAAATCAAGCGAAATAGCAACGGTTGCGGCCTTAACAGCCATGGGGACAGCCAAACCTCAATTAAAAGTGCATGTTCATGGTGCACTTAATGTTGGTTGCAGCCCTAAGGAAATTATTGAAGTGATAATTCAAATGGCAGTTTATGCAGGATTCCCTGCGGCGTTAAACGGACTTTTTGCGGCTAAAGAAGTTTTTGATGAACGAAATATAAAAGCCGACAGCTAACAAATCATTTGAGAGGGAGCGGGAAAGGCTGCGGCTTTTTTGAGTAATGTCTGTTCGCATAATTCGCAGGCCT
>CAZIAN010000619.1:1509-3012 GCA_964537355.1 uncultured Pirellulales bacterium
CTCTGTGAGTGGAATTTTTAAGCTTTAACCAGTCCTTTGGCTATCGTTTCCCGCTCCCTCAATTCTATCGTTCGGCGTAACATTAGGAGGAAGTGGCTATGACATCGTCAAGATTCAGAGAATGGAGCAAGAATATCATTGCAAGGGGAGGTATTATCGTTTTTTTTATCATGGCTTTTGAAGTTATGATAATGATAAGCCCTTTTGCTTTTTTCTTCTATTCCGTCTTCAATCCGATCTTCCATTGGTTGGATGTATACCCAGTGACACGGTGGCTCACACATTTCTTTTTGCCACATATGGTATTGGCACCGACCCTGTCACTTAAAATCATCCGTATCGCAGGCTCTGCGCTGTTTGTTCTCGGTTGCGCTACATTTATTATTTGTGCCCTACAAGTTTATCTGGGAAAAATATTCAAGTGGGGAATGGCAAACCGAGGAATTTATCGTTTTGTTCGTCACCCTCAATATTCTTCACTTGGGATTTGGGGCGTAGGTATGGCTATCTTGTGGCCGCGCTTTATAGTACTCGCGACACTTTCAATTATGTTTATCCTGTACTATCTCTTGGCTAAAGATGAAGAAAGACGTATGGCTGTCCAATATGGCGATTCTTACAGGGAGTATATGCGCAATACAGGAATGTTTTTCCCGTCAATAGGGAGAAATAAATCTATCGTCCCTGAGTCAATTAATCCATTTAATCCCAAGAATATCTTTGCCCTGCTGTCTGTCGTGGCTATCGTCATTGGTGCTGGTTTCATAGGCCGGTCTGTCACATTAAATTCACTTCAACTTAAATCAAGAGACAATGTAACACTTGTATCCATTATGCCGGAAGATAACGAAAAAGAACAGGCAATACTGAATGCCATGCAATATAGTGGTATAGAATTTTTAAACAAAGATAAGGATTATCTTGGATATGAAATGCCGGTGGATTATATCATGCAAGGCATGATCGCCAATACAGGAGCAGAACACCACCTATACAAACAACATCATACAGTCGGGCTTATAATAGACTGGGTCCTTCATCCATTCGAGCATTTAAGACGGTCACCATCTGTGCAGATGGCAAAAATGAATAATGTTGATCCAGCTATGGCAAGACGGCATCATTGCCCTTTGGGAATTAATGATCAAAATATGGATTGTAATAATTGCGAATATAGGAGGGTAGTTTTTGTGGAGGTCGATAATCCCTCTAACAAACATATATCAGGGAAAGAGTTGTTTGCATTTAACACCAGAAGAATCCCTGTTGGTTTCATTGATATTAACACTAAAACAGGCGAAATTATAAATAAAAAACGAGTGGATTCAAAAACAGCCTGGAGCGACGTACCCACTCCGGCGATATAGTGGAACGGCGCGGGGTCAGCCCTTGAATCGGGACAAAATTGATCAGAGATGTAATTTTTGGAAGGCAATGGGTGGTATGCCGGGACGACCCCAAATAATCAAATATCAAGACGCTGAGATAAAGTTATTTGTCGAC
>CAZIAN010000620.1:0-2995 GCA_964537355.1 uncultured Pirellulales bacterium
GCAAAAACATTTTACATTTTCGAAAATTCTCTGTTGGGTGGGGATGGACAGAGCTACACGGATTGCCCAATTCTTCGGAAAAGACAACGATGCAAAAGACTATGCTTATTGGCGTGAACTAATCAAAGCAGATATCCTTAACAAAGGACGAAATCCACAAACAAATGCTTTAACTCAATTTTACGGCAGTACTTCAATGGATGCAGCCAATTTGCTTGCACAACATTATTGTTTCTTGTCCCACAAAGACCCGGTTTATATTGATACCGTTTTACATACTTTTGAAAAACTATCCAGAGATGGACTGATGTACCGATACAACAGTCCTGATGACTTTGGCAAGCCGAAATCTTCCTTTACTGTATGCACTTTTTGGATGATCAAGAGTCTTTATCTAATTGGCAGAGAAAAACAGGCTATTGAGATGTTTGAAAAAGTCTTATTGTACAGTAATCATTTAGGGCTATTCAGCGAGGATATAGACTTTGCAACAAAAAGATTACTTGGAAATTTCCCACAAGGTTATTCTCATATCGCATTGATTGATACAGCCTTGACAATATCAAAAAGTCCGAAATGGTTTAAAGAAACAGACGATTTTAGACCGTAGCAGTCTTTGTAGATCTTAGCCCGCAAAACAATATGAGAAATCGAACCGCGATAATCCTAACCTTATTTTTTCAGAGGTTTTTGTCGTTATGGGCGAATCCGTCCTTTTTGCATTTCTCGCCGCCTTGTTTGCTATTTTTGTCACGATCGGAGCTGTCGTCCAGTTGGTTCAGTTCAGCTCTCACCCTTGGTAGCGCCTGTGGGTATTCGGTCTTGATGAACTCAATCAGTTTCTCTCTTACTTGACAGCGCAGAGTCCAGGCCGTTGAGGCGTCCCCAGCGCTCATAAGAGCCCTAAGCTCTATCGTACGGTCTGTAGCGTTTGTAACCTGCAACACACAGACTTTTTTGTCCCAGTGCTCTGATTTCTTTAGTATGTTATGAAGCTCTTCTCTGATCGCGTCGACAGGCACGGTATAGTCCGTGTAAAGAAAAACAGTGCCGAGAATGTCCGCAGACGTTCGTGTCCAATTCTGAAAGGGACTTTCGATGAAATACGTTATCGGCACGATTAGGCGTCTAAGGTCCCATATCCTAACAACAACGTAGGTAAGCGTTATCTCTTCGATGCGACCCCACTCGTTTTCAACTATTACGACATCGTCTACTCTGATAGGTTGTGTGATGGCTATCTGAAGGCCTGCAATGAACGTCGCAATCGTCCGCTGAGCAGCCATTCCAACAACTATGCCAACCACTCCGGCAGAGGCCAGGATTGTTGTCCCGAGTTGCCGAACCCTGTCGAATGTCATCAGCATTGTACCAAAGGCAAGAATGCCCACAACAATGATGGCGATGCGTTTCAACATCTTGAATTGTGTATGGATCTTTCGTGCCTTTAGATTGTCTTTTACGCCCACATTGAATCGGGTGAGCACATAGTCTTCCAGGACGTAGGTCATCCGGATTAGGAGCCACGCAACAAGAGCTATCAAGAGCAAGGCAATTGCATGTACGGCCACTTCGGGAACCTGCGATTTCAAATTGGGTAGTTTGCCTACTACACGCACAATGAGCAGGATGACTATCCACTGTAATGGCCTATAGCAGTGGTTCACAAGTGTGTTGTCGAAAGTCACTATGGTACGTTTGGTCAAGTGTAAAAGTAGCCGGAACACCACAAAGTGGCCAGCTACTCCTACAAGCAGTGCTGTTCCATACAGCCAGATCAATGGATTTAAGTTGCCTATATCTGCTAACATTCTGTCCCTTTCAAATCTCCCTGGCCAAAGATACAGCAATGAAGTCCCCGCAAAACTTGGAAACATTTATTACGACGAATCTTGGTGTTTTCGAAAAACTGCATAGTTTTGCAGATCCGGATTTACCGGCTCATTATCGAATTCAGCATATACAGATAGTCTGAGAGCAACCGGGTAATCAGAAATTCTCTTCTGACCTTCTCTTTTGCTTTTTCTCCGATAGACTTGGCCTCAGTAGGGTTCCGTAAAATATGTATGATTCGCTCCGCAAATCCGTCGTTGTCCTGAGGCTCCACCAGGAAACCGCTCTGACCATCATCAATCTGATACGGTATTCCGCCTATATTCGAGGCAACAACAGGAGTGCCCTTCCATAAAGCCTCAGTTACGCAAAGGCAGAAGCCCTCTCTTATGGATTTCTGTATTATCACGTTGGAGAATCTTTGAATCGAATTAACTAATGTTTCATTATTACCCACGACGAAAACAATGTCTCCGGTGTTTATAAGTTTGTTTGCCTTGCGATGAACCTTTCTGTACATCTGTAGGCCCTCGGGATCGTCGCTGGCCACATTGTAGCAAAAGACCAGCCTGCAATCGACCTTCTCCTTGACCATTTTGAACACGTCTATTACGCCCTCCGGATCTTTCCACGGATCAAGCCTGGATACCTGGGTAATAACAGGCTTATCGGTCGGGATGCCGGCTTTCTTTATGTACTCAAGCACGGTCTTTTCGGAGATGTCCCTGTTCTTCCCAATAAGAGGGTTGATCGCGGGGAACATCAGCCGCTGGTCAACCGGCAAGTCTTCTTTGAAGTACTTCTCGCTTGACATTACTACTTGGTCATACTTTAGTAGAAATCCTTTTAGAAAGTCCCACAATTCATCGTGCGGTTTGGTCAGGTCTATGTGGCATCGCCATATCCACGGCTGGTGCTTTCTGTAAGCTCTTATCATTGAGAGCGGCTGCGGGTCATGGACTATTACGCAGTCATGCTGAAGGTGCGTGAACCTCGAGAAGTTGTCATTCACTTGCAGATATGTCCGCTTGTTCTTTTCAGACAGATTCAACTTAGCCCCCTGAAGGGCGTTGTGGAAACTCTTCGTGATCTCGAAGAACTCTTGACTTCCATGCAATATTCTCCAGCCGGCATTTATGCCGACGTCATTCATCAACTGCAC
>CAZIAN010000621.1:0-2990 GCA_964537355.1 uncultured Pirellulales bacterium
TTTTTTCCGAACACTACTTCCACAGAATTGGTATAATAAACACTTGGAGATTGTGTGTTTTCGAGTAAAGTTTGAAAACTGAATGTCAACTTTTTTAATGAGGTAAGTTCCAATGAGTCTGAAAAACACCAAAAATTTGATTATTATCGCTGCTGTCGTAGTCGCTGTGTTGGCAGGGACGGTTTTACTGGGTAATTACACAAACATTTTATCTTCCGGCTCTAAGGCTGACTCGCAGCCTAAAACCTGTCAGGCAACATCAAGTGCATGCTGTCCGGCTGCCAAGGCGCTGTTTGCTGAAAACGCCAACATCGTGAGTGCTCAAACCGCCGAAGTTGGGGCTGTCGCAAAGACATGTCCTATCGACGGTACGAAGGCCTGTTGTGCCGAATCGGGCAGTTGCCCAAAAACAGAATGTCCTCCTGACTGCACCAAGCCATGCTGCGCCGGAGAGACCGCACCTGGTTGTTGTCCAAAATCCGATGCTGCAGGCTGTCCTGTGGCAAGCACTACAACTGAATAAAAACCTGTTATTGCAATTCGAAAACAGGTGATCTGTAAAACGTAATTGTTGCCCGTTACAGGGCTGAAGATTTATTTTAAGAAAAGGCCGGCTCATTGGAGTCGGCCTTTTTTTATGCGCCAACTACTTCAAAATCAATATAATAAAAAAATCTGCACAAGCAGTAATTTCAGCGCCCATTTTGGGTGCAATAATCAGTCTGAATTAATAGAAGCTGAGTCAGCGAAAATAAATAATATCCGAGGCTCCGAAGAAAGAAAGATCAGTGGCTCAAAAACCGGATAC
The DNA here is from genome assembly GCA_964537355.1 of uncultured Pirellulales bacterium. Taxonomy (GTDB): domain Bacteria; phylum Planctomycetota; class Phycisphaerae; order Sedimentisphaerales; family Anaerobacaceae; genus NIOZ-UU13. Next base: position 809 of record CAZIAN010000621.1, read on the forward strand.
AGTATTAGTCAAGGCGGCTGTCAACGGTGATGCAGAGGGCTTTGCCGAACTCTGCCAGCGCTACTATCCGGCTATGGTTGCAATCGCACATTCGGTGCTTGGCGACAGGCACTTAGCTGAAGATGCAGCCCAACAGGCATTTGCCAAGGCCGCAGTCAGGCTGCCGCAGTTAAAGAAAGAGAGTCGATTTGCCGGCTGGCTCGCTGTTATATGCAGGAACGTCGCAAAAGATATGGCCCGAAGGACAGATAACCTTCACAGCACCGATGACCTTTCGATAGCAGCGGCTAAATCGAGCAACGATGAGACTGCTGAGGTCGTAAGGGAAGCCATAAACAAACTTTCGGCTTCTGCAAGAGAGCTGGTTTTTCTGCGGTTTTATGACGGGATGTCTTACGAGCAGATATCTGCGGTATTGGGTATCTCTGAGCAGGCCATAAACGGAAGGCTGCGAAGGGCAAAGAAAAAAATGGCCGGCTATTTAGGGCGTAATGGTTTTGGTGAGGTTTGATTATGAACGAGCAAAGAGACGAAAAACGGATGGATGAACTAATATCCCGCACCATCAACACGGAAAAACCGCAGTTCGATGCCGAGAAGTGGAAGCAAAAATATCCTGAAGAATATCAAGCACTCCTTTCTCGTGCAGCAAAAAGGGATTCAAACCTTCAGCCAACAATATTGAAAGTAATCCTGAAAAGCCCGCTAATTAAAATTGCCGCCGCGGTTGTGATAATCTTAGCAGTAACCTTTTTTAGTACTCACCAGGACCCGGCCAAACAGGAGCAGCCCGGAATTGCGGAAATTAAAAAATCACCGACCGAAATGATGACAGCGATATCGCTTGAACGCGCATTTCGGAGAGGAGGGATTGAAGCTGTAGAGAATCAATGTGAGCAAGCTTTGAAGCTATTAGGAACACGTACAACCAGTTTTTTACCCTATGAATTCCCTCGCAACTTTAACGGTTCATAAATAGAAAGGACAAAATTATGAAAACAGTTACAACCAACAAATTAAAAAAGTTCATGAGCTTTATTCTGACACTATTTATATTAAGCTCTCCGGTCTTTGCCTATCCACCGGATCCTGATAATGCGGCGTTGCTTTATTACCAAGCTTACATTTCCTATGAAAAAGCCGACGACACTATGGAGGATATGGTGACCGATTTAGCAAGGGGCAACATCGAACCAAATGAAAGAATCAAAAAGTATATAGAAAGCTGCCGGACGGCAATTGACCTTGCGACAGCCGCGACTGAGATTCCAAATTGCAACTGGGGTTTGAAATATTCCGATGGAATATCGATCAACCTGGCCCATGTTGCTCAAACGAGAAAGCTGGTCTTTCTTATTACTGCAGAGACCAGGATTCTGGCAGCCGAAGGCGATTACCAGAAAGCTATTAACCGCTGTTTAACAGTTCATAAGATAGGCAAACATGTTGGCGATGATACACCCATTTCCTTTTTGGTATCGATGGCAATAGACAAGTTGGTTGCCAGCCGCATTCAGGATATCCTTGCCGAGATGAAACCGGACCTGGAAACCTTAACGTGGCTCAAGGCAAAATTAGCAGAGGTGCCGTTCAAAACACCGTCCCTGAGGGTCGCGATGCGCTCTGAGAAAGAATGCTTCTCTTCAGAAATGCAAGTTGATAAACGTGATAAGCTGCTTGATTTGTGTTCCGGGCCTGGAGACGTCAGTGACCTTGATAAAACGGCCCATAAGCGAATTACTGAAGGTGATGAAGTGTTTTTCGCCAAAAACAGAGATTATTATATAAAGCATATGAATTCTCTCGATGAGGTTCTGGAAAGTTCGATGCCTTATGCCGAGGTTTATAGTCGGCTGAAGCAATTGAATGAAAAGCCGGCGAAAGAAATGCCAGACAATCCTGCTGCAACACTGACCTCTCTTCTGACACCTGCGTTCGATAGAATTTACAGTATTGAGATAAGGACGAAAACAATTTCCAACTCCATCAGGACAGCAGTTGAGATTTATATGATAAAGGCTAAGAGCGGTAAGCTGCCTGATGCCTTGCCTGACGGTCTGCCGGGAGATTTATTCAGCGGCACGGATTTTAAGTACGAGAAAACTGCCGACGGCTTTGCCCTCCGCTGCCAGGGCGAGGAATTCCAAACAGGACGTATGAGGCGGATGCTCGAATTCAAGGT
>CAZIAN010000622.1:0-2985 GCA_964537355.1 uncultured Pirellulales bacterium
CACGGAGTTTATTTTCGATTTCAGTTGATTTTTCGCTAAAAAAATGGTATAATACGCATATATTAGCCAGTAGGCTAACGAAACACGCTAGAAAGCAAAGTTTCCGGCCAGAAAGCCAAGTCAAATTAGTCTCCGAATGTCGTTATCGGGGATTAGCAAACAATCAATAGTAAATAGTAAATCCAAGAACCTGCACACTCGTCTAATTATAGAGGGACTCTTTTTTACTCCCCGGAGCTGTTAGGCCCAGATTAGTTGTTTTGAATATGAATCATTAGGATTTTGAGCTTGTTTAGGATTTAGAGTTTATGATGTATAAGCAGTACGCTAACCGCTATACGCTATACGCTGTTTTACGCTCTACAACTGTAGAGAATCCTCTACAAATCCACCCTTTTTATGCAAAACAAAGCCAATTTAAGAAATGACAAAATGAACATAAACTTAGATATGACAAGTATATACGGAATATTATCCCGATGGCGGGGCGCAAAAACAAAGCCAATACAAAGCCAATACAAAGCCAATTTAACCCAAAACAAACCCAATTCAAACCCAACCTGTAGTGAGCTTGTCGAACCTATTGTCGAAAGGCCAAAAATGAATCCTTTTGCGTGGATAAGGAGCCTTACGATTGTTTTAATAATGCTGCTCGCGGATTTTATCACCCTTAAGGGTGCCAATTGCCGAAAGGCCAAAAAGGGTGCCAATTTCAAACGAAACGATGGTTATTTCAACAGGTCTATTGTAATTGCACTGATAATCAGATATAGTGGCGAACTCATAACTAATTGAAACGAAATATGTTGGACATTGATTGATATGATTTTAACACAAATATTGCAGCCGGATTGCGTTAAAGTTCCTGTTCAAAGTAATGAAAAGGAAGCCGCAATTACCGAACTTATTGATATGCTCGATACTAACGGCTTATTTTCAGACAGAGATGTGGCTCTTGAGGCGGTTCTGAAGCGTGAAAGGATTAGAAGCACTGGAACAGGTGCTGGAATAGCCATCCCTCACGGCAAATGCGATACCGTTAAGGAACTCATTATGGCAATTGGTATCTCCCACGAACCAATCGAGTTTGACAGCGTCGATGGAAAACCAGTCAGTATCCTCTTTCTCCTGGTCTCGCCGATTGACCAGACAGGCCCGCATATTCAGGCATTGGCCGGCATAAGCAGGCTCATGCTGAACGAAGAATTCAAACAAAAACTTGAAAAAGCCGTCTCCGCTGATGAGGTCTATAGACTGCTGAACGAAATTGAGGGCTAAAAGGCACCCGCCGATAGTGTGTAATTCACCAATTACGATTGGCGGTTAACAAAAAGTTGACTAATTCGTTGATTCCCAGAGAATCAGGCCCATTTCATAAGGATTAACAAGGTCGTTATGATTAGGAAGCACTCGGACAGCCACTCCATGTTGACCTGCGTTTTTGCAGGACATCGAGCCGGAAAACCAATGCTCATCCTGCGGCCCGGCAGACTGTTCGTAATCCATTCTGATAGCCGAACCATGCCTGATATTTCCCCATGTATCGACCGGACCATAATAAAGTTCAACTGAAATATCTTTCGGGTTAATTTTCCCGAGTTTAACCAAAGTCCTGACGGACAATTTTGAGCCAACTTTTAATTGTGACTGTTTGGGATTCAGTTTCTTGTTACCGTCACCGTTGCTGACTTCCATTATGACGTCTTTTACAGCAAACCCAGGCCAGGCTTCATTCACCTCGGCCTTCCACTTTGAAAACTCCCTGGCTTTGCTGCAATCTGCTGCAGTTAGATAATTGTACTTAGCCATAGCAGGATTGTAGAACCTTCGTGTATAGTCAGCTACCATCCTGTGAGTGTTGAACTGCGGCGCTATCCACTTTATAGAATTTTTTACCTTGCTTATCCAGACCCGCGGCAATTTATCAGCAGAGCGTGTGTAAAACAGTGGGACAACCTCATTTTCTAAAATATCATAGATGGCCTGTGACTCCACCGCATCCTGATAATTACCGTCCTCATAGCTCTGGCCTGCTCCAATAGCCCAGCCTCCTTCAGGCTTATATCCTTCGCACCACCAGCCATCTAAAGTGCTCATATTCAACGCACCGTTGACCGCTGCTTTCATGCCGCTTGTGCCGCTGGCCTCCAACGGTCTTCGCGGATTGTTAAGCCACACATCAACGCCGCGAAGCAGGATTCTTGCCATATCAATATCATAGTTTTCCAAAAATACCAGGCGTCGTTTAACATTGTACTGGTCCGCAAATTGAATAATGTGCCTTATAATGTCCTTGCCTTCAGAATCCTTCGGGTGAGCCTTGCCGGCAAATATAACCTGTACTGGTCTTTCTGGATCGGTTAACATTTTCACAAGCCGCTCCGGGTCTCTAAGAAGCAGATTTCCTCTTTTATAGCCTGCAAATCTTCTCGCAAAACCGATAGTAAGTATCTCGGGATCAAGGACCTCTTCGGCTTGGTTTATTTCGGTGTGGTAAGTACCTCTTCGTTCCATCTGAGTTTTAAGTCGATTACGTGCAAAAACAATCAACTGCTCTTTACATCGCTGATGTATTTGCCAAAATTCACCATCCGGAATTTGCTCGACATTATTCCAGAGTTGCTTATTCATAGCTTCATCATCCCAGTTCGGCCCAAGATATCTTTGATACAAAGAGTTCATTTCATCTGATAACCAGTTTTTAATGTGGATACCATTGGTAATAGGTATTATGGGCACTTCATTGAGAGGAAGCCCCGGCCAAATGCTACCCCATATCCCGCGTGATATTTGACTATGCAATTTACTTACTCCATTTGCAAAGCCACTCAATCGTAAGGCCAGGATGGTCATTTTGAACGTTTCACTATCATCGTCAGGCAGAATCCTTCCCAATGCCAAAAACCTATCCCGATTTATACCAAGCATAGGAAAATAATTGCTAAAGTATTTATCCATCAACTCTACATTAAATTCATCAAGCCC
>CAZIAN010000623.1:0-2983 GCA_964537355.1 uncultured Pirellulales bacterium
GTATCGACTTGTCGTGAAGAAGTTAGCCGTCCCGGGCAGTCAAAAATGTTATTTCGCGTAACTGTGTTCGGATTGACATGGCCGCTGAAAACATGAAATGCGCCTTTGGGCTGAATGGCCGTATTATGAAAGACGAACTTCCTTCCCCCACCAAACTCGTCCCGCTGGCCCGTTTTTATCATGCTTCCACCAAGGGGATCCCGATGAGTTCGGCGGCTTTCTCCGAAAACATTGCGGAATATATATAAAGGTCCTTTCGATGTGCATGCGGTGGCAATATGTTGGAACGTTTTTTCGATATAGTTGTTCCATATCCGAACGTTCATATTTGCGCCTTCGCTTTCAATCGCATCGTCCCACACGTTCGCAATAATGTTTCCGTAAATATCCGAGTCGCGGTTGGGGCTTCCGACAAAACTGTAATTGGAACCTCCGCCGATGGCATCATTGAAGCCGTGGTCTTCTGTTGATCGAATTTCATTGTAGCGAATGACGTTTCCGCCGCTTGAATTAATAAGGGTAATCGCCTGAGGGCCGGCCGGGTGACCCGTGTCCCAGTCGTTCGATCCACCTCGGGGATTCTCAATTAAATTGCGTTGAATGGTTAGGTTACCTGAGCCTCGCTCAGCATAGATAGCACTGTCTGTATTGCCCTGGTTTCCATACGTATGTGGGCCGCCTATCCTTCCCCAGAATGTGAAATGGCAGTCTTCGATGACATTGTCATGCCGCTTTGATTTAATTAAAACACCGTGAATTGCGGCGTTATTGAATTCAATTCCACGAAGGATGATATGATCGGCATCGATCACACAGGTGTAATCTTCTGCATTGCGAACATCAAAAGTTGCTTTCGAACCTTCGGCCGGCGTGATTAAGTGATAACCTTTTGGTGAGCCCGATTCGGTAATAACTAATGGTTTCGAATGTATGCCGTCTTCTATGTAAGTTATCTTCCCAATAGGAAAACTATCATTTTTGGTTTTGCATGTTAACTCGTAGCTGTTGTTATTAACAGTGATTTTGATGCCGTAGGCTGTGTTCGGTTTCAAACCCACAATACTTCCACGATACTCATTATCGCGTGGATCATGAACGAGAGGATAGCCTTCTTGCCACGCTGATGCTCCGTTTTGCCGGAACCGGACATTGCACCCGCTAAGGTCCTGCGATTTGAAATACAGCCCGATGCATTCATACGTGGAAACAGCATAGAAGTTGTTTCCATCGGCACTGTACGATTTTGAAATGTTGGTTATCATTAATAATAGAATCAGCAGCAGTAGATTGATGTTGCGTAAGAATGTATTCATAGCCGTCATTTCCCAATTATTATTAATTTGACCCCCACTCTTCGATTTTCACTGTCCTATGATACCAGACTCTCATCAAAAATGCAAGCTCTCAGGCTGCTTCTTAGCGGAGGCTTTCAGTAAAACCGCAGCTACTGATTCAACGACCCTTCCCCGGCCATGTCCAGTTTACAAGATCATCGCTCCAGGCGATTGCCAGACTGGCTGCCCCGTGGGCCCGCTGAATCTGAAGTCCCGCTTTGGAAGAGCCATGGAAGAACATAATATATTTTCCTACCTCGGGCTCTTCCGTCATATCGATTACAGTTGCTGCCGTCAGCCTCCCTTGCGCCCAGGGCCATTGTTTCTGTCCGAGCGTTAGTAGCTGTAAATCCTTCCCCCATGATTTCGGGTCTTTCGAACGTTTGACTCCGATGCCGTTTGATGGTGAGTGAAACATTACATATTCCCGGCCTTGTCGAATTATAGTCACATTCTCTCCCGCTTGAACGTGACCGACATAGGTCCAGTTTATCAGATCGTATGAATACGACATACTTGCGCCGTTTTGCTTATAAAAACACCACCACTTGCCTTTTTCCTGCGCATCCTCCAAAAGATAGGGATCAATCATGCGCCCCATTTTCTCACGGGGTATGTGGTTGCCTTTTACTCGCAGTAATTCAGTCTCGGACCAGTCCTTCAAATTCCTGCTGTGCATAATCCAAATCCTGCTGTCCTCTGTGCCGAATGTTTCCTTGTTGGGTGTGGGATAAGTTTGCAGGCATATTATCCATTCATCTTTATAACGGATAATATTGCCGGGGCTGCTGTAGTTCAGGTTGCGGTCACGAGCGGTAATAATCTCCGGAAATGTCCAGTGCACAAGATCATCGCTCTTGCTGTAAGCGGTCATATTGTAGTAACCGCCATCTCCTGCCGTCTCCGACAGAGTGAAATATAGATGAAAATTACCACCATGATAAACAACAGCCGGATCTCGAAATCCATATTTATGGTCGCCCCTGAAAATAACAGGTGATGTTATTTTCGAAAAATCAACCTTCTCTTTCCCATATAAGGCAGGCCCACAAATCAAACATAAAAACAAAACATATTTAACAATTTTTGACATCATTAATGCTTCGATAAAACTTTTTGAATTTGTTCGATAGAGTAGGCAATCCTTATCGAAAATCATTTGGCCTGCTGATGTGATGATTATATTATTGCGTGCATTAGTCGTAAAGACCTATTTCAATATTGAGTCGCCGCTTGGGGAGTATGTAGGGATAGGGATGTTTAGGTGCTTACCCGACAATTCCGGCTCAATAAATTAAAAGGATTGACGCATGTTTGGGAAGTTGTTATATTACCGCAACTTAGATTTTTTCGGGAGTGTAGCTCAGTTGGTAGAGCAACGGCCTTTTAAGCCGTAGGTCTTGGGTTCGAGTCCCAACACTCTCATTTTTTGTAAATGTATGATTTATAATTACTTGTCTCATTTCTACACTTATCTGATTTTCTACAATCCTAAAATCATTTGATGACAAGCAGGTAGCGTTTTAGCATGGGTACCGAACGAACGACAATTAAATGCTTTTTTAATAGTTTTTTGCAGTATTTTCAAAAAATATCGGTTCATCCGGTTAATGCGTAGGTGAACCTGGTAGATCAGATCCTTTGAGTGG
>CAZIAN010000624.1:0-2981 GCA_964537355.1 uncultured Pirellulales bacterium
ACAATATACTGGTAGTTGCACGCTGGGATTCTGGGAAACTTCTGCGTTATTCGGAAGACACGCAGATTCTTGAAGTTGGCCTTCACTGTCTGATCCTGCTCAAGCTTGTACATGCACCATTTCATTTCGTTCTCATTGGCAAACGTGGTATTCGTTGTCGGATCATATATGCGTCCGCCGTATGTCAGGAAATGATGCTCCGAGAATTTGAATACCCGAAGTTCAGCGAATGTCTGTTGCTCAGTTCGTACGTTGCCAACCCAATGACCGTCTATGACCAGTGTGCCCGTGAGCGTCAAATATCCACCATTGGCAATGGGACCGATAGAACGATATTGAATCCCGGGAATATTCAGTACGTTTGTTGCCAAATTATAGAAGGCCTGCCGGAATCCGTCGCAATTGGTTGCTGTACACGTCCCGTTTAGAAGGTTTATGCCGCGTTGTGCAGGTGTGTTGAAGGAATTTGGGCCGTTTGCTCCGCCAAGAACAGATTGCCAAGTCCAATTTCCCTGTCCCCGTCCGTAATCAAGGAAGTTGCCCATAAGCATCGACATCCGGGTATTCGGATGGTCAATGATTGCTATGTTACGAGGTCCGTTTATAATTTTATAGCCGGGGCTTCCCTGGCCAAGCCCTATATTCTGAAGATTATTTGCACATGTAGGATCCATTCAAAACTCCTTCTTTGTTCCTCAACAGTAATAACACTTGCTGGCAGCCTGCCGTGTTGCGTCCGACCGGCACAAATTCAATTCTACTCAGGTGCGTGACAAAGACAAGAGGAATCTGGTGAAATTCGGTTTTCTGACCGGTGACTTTGAAAGCAGAGAGATCCTGAGGTTACCCACATCGGGCTATATACTTAGTGATGGTTGCGTTGGATGGGAGTGAGGTAAAATCGAAGTGAATTTTTGCCCATAGCGGCGCGCCAAAATCATTGATGTCCAGTACGCTATTTCAACAATAATTAAGTGACTCAGGGATTATTGGGAAAGTCCAAAGTCATGACGAAGGGTAATATGGCCAAACTTGCTTGGCCCTGCTGAGACATTAATATCAGGCTTTATGTCAGAAACTGCTCATCGTTCCACGTTTTTTCAACACCCCCACTGTCCCTGTTTTCCTCCTCCTTCTTCCTGCGGTAAGGATCGCTAGGGCAACTTGTAGAGCGTTTGCTAAAGTCCGTACGCCGCCCTAAGTGTATCAACGTGGATTTGTCTTGGCATGCATGGCCAGGTCCGAAAGTAGTTCAGAAAAGGGATGCCTGTGGTGGCGAGACGCTTGAATCTCTCCAAATCTATCAGTCGGTTACCATCGCGGCCGAAGAGATAACCGCACAAACGGCCTTCATGATAGTAGCAGAGCATGTGGTAGTTCCAGTCATGGTCCTCCGCCCACAGAAGCCATTTAACGAGGGTCATCGTCGTTTCGGTCCAGGACGCCCAGGCCGGCATCAGAGTCTGGTAGAAACCTATGCTGTAAGTAATATAGCTGTTCAGCGTGAGGGCCAGAGCGCTCTCCAGCAGCGTGTGATGGGCATGAGAGACCATGGTCGTTAATGGAAGCAATTGGACCACAGGCAGCCAATTAGCATCAAATGAACGATATTGTTGAACCTCCTCAAAGAAGCTATTGACGCTCTCCACGAAGAAAATGGAGTCTGTCGTGGTCCCGGAAATATCCGCACCTTCGGGCAATCCGAACACGGCATCTATCCGCCTTACATTACTGTCCGGCAAAAGTCTAAATCGGTCAACTCCTCCTGCCCTTCCTTCCCAGGCCGAATGTCGAATTGCTGTTCGACCAGCATCGGTGTGCGGGTGGTAAAGACCAGCTGGAATATTAGCCCCCGCCGCTCCCGTCCGTTGGCGGTCGCCCCCGGGGCCCTTGTCCCAAGGCGCCCCTCCCGGACGGGTTGACTGTTGATGTGCCGCTACCCCGTCGCCAACAAGGCCCGTCGTCCTTAGTTCTGGATTCTCCATTACCGTACAATAAAGTCGAATGAGGTCAGAGCAATCTGCAGCCGACCACCTTTGCCAATTGTTTACTATCTGCACCAATCCCCCTGGAGTGGCGCCCTGGCCCCCAGACCAGTTATTCCAAACGTTCAAACGACTTTCGCCCTGAAGCAGACTGGCAATAAGCCCCTTTTCCAAGTTGACCCGATTTGCGTCTGCGATACCGGCAGGTGCTGCTCGCGTCGCCAACACCGCAAGGTGCTCCACCGGTTGGCAAACGAAGTCCCTGAGCTGGACAATCAAGGGTGGACTGTCGAAGACGCTGTACATCCTTTGGGCCAAGGCTGTCTCAAGCATGGCTCTGTGCTGTGAATACATTACTACTTGGATTTCATCTATATTCTGCATAGTTACATCCGATCCAAGCGAGTAGAATAGAAAAAGTTACCCACTTATTAGCTTCTTGCAGGCTCAATCGTGAGGGCTGCGGTATTTCTTAAATTACTCTTAACGTATATCTCAATCGCCCCGAATTTAACGGGCACGCTAAGACAATTTGAGCTCAATGTTGTAAGTCCGCCGATACTGATACTATTTTGCTCAGGCAGGCGGCAAAGTCAAGATGAATTTTGCAAAATTTAGGCTTTTTTCTTCATTTGCTCTAAATCGTCCGCCGTCGGCAGAGGCAATCCAATCCCAGCGGTCGGCGCGGCTTTGAAGAAGATTTTGACAGGCCGCTGGAATTTTTTGAATTTTTTTTTAAGGAACTTGACGTAATGTTTCGATTGGCATAGAATCCACTTTAGCTGTAAGAGAACCTTAGGCAATACTTAAGTGAAGTGGTGTAGCCAGCAGGTTCCAGGTCTTTCTTGCCGTATGTCAGAGAGCGGACGCCGGTGAGCGGAGCCTTACTTGTAGGTTTCAGCTTGTTTGACATATATAGCTGTTTCTGATATTGGATTTGATATTCAGCCGGTTTTTGGTCTTTAGAATATGGAGGAATTATCGCTTTAGACCAAA
>CAZIAN010000625.1:0-2973 GCA_964537355.1 uncultured Pirellulales bacterium
CAGACCGAAGCGGCGATAATGGCCAAGCTGCAGCCGGTCATGAAAGAACGTACCACCCTTTTTATCAGCCACCGAGTCTCTACGCTACGCTATGCCGATGAAATTGTAGTGATTGAGGATGGTCGAATAACTCAACGAGGTTCACATGATGAGCTTATTGCGCAGCCCGGCTACTACTCCGAACTGAACACCATGCAGCAGATCGAAAAAGAGCTGGAGGCCGATTCATGATGAAAGACATGAAACTGTCCCCCAAATCCGGGCTGGCCAGACGCCTGCTCCATTATTCACTGCCATACTGGCGCGGGATGCTGCTGTCCCTAATCCTGATTCTGACCCTGTCAGCTATGATCAACTATCTGCCCGTTATTATCAAAAGGATTACAGATTCCTGCTTGCTGAATCATGAGATTGCTGCAGATGTTCGTCTGAAACAACTGACGCAGTTAAGCGGGCTTTACTTGATACTTGCGATTGGCGGACACTTCATCGGTTACTTCCAGGGACTGCTGACGGCATGGCTTGGGCAGCGTATTATCTATGACCTTCGTGTCGATCTATTCAAAAAGGTCATGCATTTGAATCAGGCCTACTTTGATCGGACACCGGTCGGAGCGCTGCTCACACGGGTCACCTCGGACATTGACCGCCTCCAACGTTTTGTAACCGACGGTGTGGTGGGCACAGTTGCTGATGTATTCATGTTGGCAAGTATCATGGTCTATATGCTGTTTATCAACGTGCAAGTGGCCCTGGTCCTCTTTACGGCACTGCCGTTGATTTTCGGGGCCCTGTTCTTCATTAACGGCAGGCTCCGAGAAGCTAACCGTCAGATTCGCAAGCGGCAAGCTTCGCTTAATGCCCTGTTGCAGGAAGACCTGGTAGGAATGACTACTATACAACTGTTCAATCGTGAACTGGTCGCCCAAGACGAATTTATGGCACGCAACACCGACCTGCGCTCAGCATACTTTGAAGAGGTTCGCTGGTTCAGCTTATACTTTCCCGTTATTGAAGGCGGTCAGTCTGTCGCCTTTTTGCTGATCCTTGGCACCGGTGGATTCCTGCTGCTTAACAACAGCTCTCTGATTTCACTCGGTGTGCTGATTGCTTTTCTGACTTATATCCGCAACTTCTTCCGCCCGCTTGGCTCTCTTTCCGACAAAGCCGGCATGTTCCAGATGGCGATGGCCTCTGCCGAACGCGTCTTTGCCCTGATCGACATGCCTAACGAAATCACCGAACCAGACAAACCGCTGCCGTCGGAAGAAATCAATGGAACCATTGAATTTAGAAACGTTTGGTTTGCCTATCAGGATGAGAATTGGGTATTGAAAAATCTCAGCTTTGCTGTCCAGCCCGGCCAGGTGATCGCCATAGTCGGGGCTACCGGCGCAGGCAAGAGTACCATCATCAACTTGATAGGGCGCTTCTATGATGTGCAGCGCGGCTCCGTTAGGATAAACGGCTACGATGTGCGGGACTTCCGCAAAACTGATTTGCGTCAACACCTCGGCTATGTATTCCAGGACCCGTTCGTATTTGCTGGAACCGTGGCGGAGAATATCTCCCTGCTCAATCCTGACCTGAGCGGAGATGACCTGATCAGTGCTGCCAAAACAGTCAACGCCCATGGATTTATCAGTGAGATGCCTGATGGTTATGACACAGTGCTGAATGAACGCGGTGAGGGGCTTTCACTCGGACAAAAACAATTGCTTTCGATGGCCCGCACACTCGCGCAGAATCCGAACCTATTATTCGTGCTGGATGAGGCCACAGCCAGCGTCGATACGGCCACGGAAGTGCTCATTCAGGACGCGATGAGCAAACTGATGCTCAACCGTACCAGTATTGTGATTGCGCATCGCCTTTCCACCATCCGGCACGCAAACCGCATCCTGGTGATGCGCCACGGCGAGCTGGTAGATGCAGGCACGCATGATGAGCTAATGCTGCGCGGCGGCTATTATCGTCAGCTTTATGAACTGCTCCAGAAGTCACCACATAAATAGCGGTTGCGTTATTCTCCGCATCGTCTCAGAAATCCATCAACTTCAAGACATCTTCAATGATGCCTTCCTTGCTGACCTTGCGAGGCGGCCCGGACGAACTGTCAAAGACCAGATACTCCTTCTTCGCCCGGATAGGAAGCGAGAGTTTGTAGGATTTACATTTCGGGATGGCAGCCACTGCGCGCCGGGCGCCCTCATAGAGGGCCTGGCGAGTTTCGTCGAACGGATAAAGCATCGCTGCTTCTCGGCTGATGCCACGTTTGACAGCCACCGTAATGCAATTGGTTCCGAAGAATTTCGTGGCCTCCCTACAGGTCGCCTCATCGCCCGTTACCATTATGGTCGAGATGCCATAGTGCCCGGCGATGGCCGCACACTGGGCCAACTCACCAGATTCGACCCCGTTGTACCAGTATCGGTTTTCCGATCGCGATGACTGTGTATGGGCCAGCACACCTTCGGGTGTGCCCATCATGGTGTGTGCACCCAGTTGGATCAAACCGTCGAACGAATCATCAAGGCCTGTGAGCGGTCCCGGACGTGGTTTGCCGGTGATGTACTTGGCACCCGTCTCCATCAAATGTGGGACAAACGCTTGTGACCCATGCCCGTCAAGCACCACAATCTCGGCCACATTGGCAGCCCTTAGCCCGCGGACTACAGCCGCAATGTCACCCATCAGGTACTCTTTCGCTTTCTCACCCAGCGGATTGCCCGGCTCGCGCGTCTGAGCAAACTTGTACACACCGCTTGCTCCCTCCAGATCGGTAACGATATAGATTCGGATTGGATTTGCCGCCAGCCGCGGAATGAAGCAGGTAAGTACGAGTAACCAGCTACTAAGATTTAAGGAAAAAAGTCCCGGTCTCTTCGTTCGTCGCGCCGCCAAAGATTTCAGCCGGTTCGTTCTATCTTTCATTGTTCGCTCCTCTTTAGTTTGGGTTCATAGCATGATTTT
>CAZIAN010000626.1:0-2960 GCA_964537355.1 uncultured Pirellulales bacterium
AAAAAAATTGCTGAACTGATAATATGAATAAAAACAATCTTCCAACACATAAAGAGTGCCTGACCATAATAGAGGCCCATCACGTTCCTCCGCACATCGTAAACCACAGTATGGTAGTAGCAAAATTAGCGGTTTTTCTGGCACAAAAACTAAAAGAAAAAGGCGAATCTGTGGATATCAGCCATGTCCAAAGTGCCTGTTTACTTCACGATATTGTACGAGTTTGCGATATTAAGGAACTGGATTACAGCAGGATTGGACGGCCCGTCACGGCCGAAGATAAAGAAAAATGGCATCAGTTGCAGAAAAAGTACGAACAAATCCCTCACGAAGATGCCGCTTATGATATCTTAAAAGAAAAGTATCCTGCCCTCGCTCTAACCATAAGAAAACACAGATACACGGCCCTGATGGACGAAAAAGAAAAGCCGGTTAACTGGGAAGAAAAACTGGTCTATTATGCAGACAAGAGAGTTATGCACGATAAGATTGTGCCGCTGGAAGAAAGACTCACCGAAGGCCATAAAAGAAATGCTCTCTTTTCTGAGTCGCAGGCCCAAAGGCAAGCTATCATAGCTGAAGTTGACCCGTTGATCTTTAGGATGGAAAAGGAGATTTTCGACAAAATAGGCGTAAATCCCCTCGATATTACGGACGATTTTATTAACTCAAACTCAGTTATAGACACGGATAATCGTTTAAATTTCCGGCCCGTAGAATAAAGCGAAGTTGGAAATAGTCGGGCAAACGCGGGAATCTAAAATCCTGATTCGCACCTTGTCAGTAGTAACCGTCGGTATCCGGCAGATTCGCTTGTAGCCGACCGTTTTGCCTTCAGCGACCTGCTGCCATTTGCCGTCAATATAAACATCAACGGCGAACTCGGCAATTCGCTGGCCGTAATCGCGAATTTGTTCCTGGAACACTATGCAATTGAATCTCTTTTGTCCATCTAATGTAACAACTAATTCGGCCTGAGTAGTCCAGTCGGGCCCCATCCAGCAAGTTGCAGTGTCGCCGTCAAGCGCATTGGCCTCTTCGAAGCCCATCCCGCGTCTGGCTGAAGCTCTTGCAGTTGCACCTTCGGCAAGGTTGGTCTTGAAAGTCTCGCGAAGGCTTTGCCCGACCTCTGTCAGCACCTTGCAGTCGCGCTTTGCAAAAAGCCCATCCCGATTCGGCGGAACATTCAGCAGGAGTACGGTATTGCCTCCGATTGAGCGATACCAGATATCGAGAATATGCTCGGTTGTCTTGACTCGCTGCTTTTCGTCGCGCCAGAACCAGCCTTGCCGGATTGATGTATCGGTCTCAGCCGGATACCAATGCAGGTATCCGCCTTTATCGAGAACTTCGCGAAGTTTGTCCAGGCTGCCCAAATCCCTCGCGGTCATATCCGGCCAGGTAAATTTGTCCACCGGCGCGTCTATGGGAATAACGCTCCATTCTGCCGCTCTTGTGTTCCCTGCCTCATTGCCGCACCACCGCAAGTCCGGCCCTTTACCGAATATCACCGCCTCCGGCGCCAGCTCGCGAATCATTTCATACCACTGGCTATATGTGTATGTCTGCCCGCCCTTGCGCTTGGGGTGTGCACCGTCAAACCAGACCTCATGGATTGGCCCGTACTCGGTCAGAAGCTCGAACAACTGATTAAGGAAATACTCATTATAATCGTCAACGACAAATTTGAAGGTTCGCTTGTCCCGGAACGGACGGCCCGGCACAGGTCTCGGAATAACCCGCTCGGAATATTTGCTCAGATTGCCGTACAGGCCTTCAGGGTTTTCGATTTGATACAGGTCTGCAGGAGACAAATAAACGCCTACCTTCAGCCCGTATTTTTTACAGGACTTGACCAGATCGCGCAGCACATCGCCTTTGCCGCCGCGCCACTGGCTCGAAGCCACCGAGTGATTTGTATAACGCGTCTGCCACAGGCAGAAACCATCATGGTGCTTGGCCGTCAGAATCGCCTGGGTCATCCCGGCCGCCTTCATCATCCGGCACCACTGGTCAGTATCGAGTTGCTCTGGATTGAAGATTTTCGGATCTTCCATCCCCGTGCCCCATTCGCGGGCGGTGAATGTGTTGACGCCAAAATGTACAAAGCAGATGAAATCACCTTCCTGCCAGGCAAGCTGCCGCGCAGAAGGCCTGACATTTGCCGCTTTGCGAATCAGCTCTTTCTGTCCGATTGTTGTGCTTTGCTCGACCTCGTCATATACCCGCACATAATCGACCACAAAGTAATCGGGCAGTTTAGCTTTCGAGATATCACCGCCCCATTTGCCGATTTCTTCAGTAAGTTTCATATACTCCGGCACCTGCGAGACGCCACCTGCGCTGGTGCGCCAGGTTTCCTTGCCATCGACATAGAAAACATATTCGTCGGTTTTCCAGTGCAGGCCGAACGTATGGAAGCCTTCGCTTATACCCGGTACCATAAAGGTCCCGCTTCCGGCGCTTTTGTGGGCGGCGCCGTATCCGTCCCAATGCAGGTTCTGCGTTATCTTGTCTTCGAGCCAGGGTTTTTCCATAATATCTATTTCTGTCCCGTCTCTGCCTTCGTTTCCAACTTTACCGACGCTGGCGATATAAAGCCAAAACGCCGGCCAGTGACCGACCTGTTCGGGAAATTTACACCGGCACACCCAATAGCCGAACTTATGCTCGAATTTGTTCCTTGTTCGCATTGCCCCGCTGGTATAACGGTCGCCGTCTTTTTTCGTTCGGATGAGCAAATTACCTTTGCCGTCCAGATAAGAATCCTCTTTCACCCAGTAGCCGTCACGCCGCTTCGAGTCGCCGATGATTTCCCACTTGGAAGTATCAATCTTTGTCCCGTCGAATTCATCGTTCCATGCGAGCTTCCAAGCATTTCCATCCCCGGCGGGGGGCATGAATTCCTCTCGAACCTGCGCATGGGTCTTAGAGGCCGCACTTACCAACGCACAAAGAAA
>CAZIAN010000627.1:0-2945 GCA_964537355.1 uncultured Pirellulales bacterium
TTCGGATAAACGGTGGTTTTGAACATCTCGCCCGGGCCTCCAGCGGCGAGTATTATATTCGCACCGAGGTAAACATTTATGGCGTAATTAGATTCATCGATATTTTTCTTATCAACAGTTACAACGCCTGTAATTCGCTTCGCCTCGCCTGAGCCGATTGTCAGCAAGTGTGCAAGTTCCTGCCGGTCGTAAATTTCCACACCGTACCGTTCAAGCTGTTTCTGAAGACACTGGCTCATGAACCTGCTTGTTTTTGGTCCGGCTGAGGTGGCTCGTTCGTAGGGATCATGGTCCGTCTTATAGCCGATGAAGGTGCCCACCGAATCGGTTGGAAACGGAACGCCCGCCTGGACTAAATGGTAGAATTCACGAAGCGAACCGATTGCTTCGATAAGAGCCGAATCGCCGTGACAGCACCCGGCCGCCGTCAGGCTCTTTGCAAACTCTTCGGCGCTGTCGGCGATATCCGGGCTTGTGCCAATCTTATAATAGGTCTGCTTGTCCGAGCCGCTCATCCGCGATGCACCCAGCCCCAGGCCTGCGGTTACTACGGCTATTTTTTCCTTCGGATTGGTAATGCCCTTTTGGGCCATAAATTCACACAGGTGCACTGCGCAGTTCATTGCCGCCGCACCTGCCCCTACGATTACTGTATTGTAACGATGAAAGGTTATCGTCTGATTTGCTATTTGCCTTGTTTCCATAAATTTCTTTCTCCGATCAGAGCAATGGTCATTTGATAATTAAAATTATTTGTTCAAGGTATTCTCCACCAATTTCGGTTTCACAAAATCTCCAGCCATCTCACGCGGCAGCACCCGGGCATTACCTTCTCTATCGCAAAAGTAAAGAGACGACTGCGAAGGCATCCTGCCGTGGCCGTCCGCCCAGAGGGCGTAAAAATCAGGATGAGCATCTATCGGATGCCGGGCGTACGTATGATTATATGGGCTGTCTTTCGTAATCTGTTTGATTTTTTTCCAGGAGTTTCCCTGGTTTTTGCTTATCCACATAGCCATCTCGCCGCCCGGATTATACGGCTGCGGGCCGGTCTCCGTTGGCCCGATTATTCGCCATGTTCCGTCGGCCTCGATATAGAGCGAGCCCATATCGTAATTGTTATCCGAGATACAAGCCTCTCTTATCTGCCATTTCCCGCCCGTCCAGCGAGCCGTCGTCCAGGTGCGAGGATTATTTTTCGGCCCGGACTCATACCCCTTACTTGTAATAAACAAAATAACGGGCATTCCCTTATTATCCAACCGAATGTCCTTTAGATATACATTTAAACCCTCAGTCTGGTAATCGTGGACAAGTGCGGGGTTCTTAATATCTCTCAAAGGCAGAGTCAAATTTTGCCCGTCGGCGGTCCGCCATGTTTTGCCGAAGTCGGTCGTTTGGATATAGTATAAATTCGTCCGCCAGTTCAGACCTTTTCCCGCTGGGTGGAAATTAAACGCAGTCCCGGCTTTGTCGTTATTTGCTGTGCTTATTTGGTAGTGTCCTTGATCTATCGCGGCAATCCGGTTCCACTTCGACCATTTGACTCCGTCGGCGCTTGTCATAAAGCAGATTGTACGGTCAACCGGATAATTGTAGCGGGTGAAGAAACAGATGAAGCCTTTGCCTTTGATATACCAGGGCTGCATATAAGAAAAATTTCTCATCGGAATTTCTTGGCCGTTTTCTATCTTCGTTGCGTTTATCCGCTCGAATTCGCTTATATCATACGGCCTTGTGCTTCTGTGGATATACGAAGGTCTGCTGGTGCCGTGTGAAGTTGAAAATATCCAGATGTATCCTTTGTCATCTACTGATATAACCGGATTATCGTGGGCATCGCTGGTCTTCTTATCCAGAAGTATTGTCGGGCGCGGCACCATACCTGTCTTATGGTCATAATAAGAGACCATATGCAGGAGCTTTCGGTTGCTGTCTGGGGCTGTCCCGCCGTAACAGAAAAAAGTCTTCCCGGCCTTCTCGCAATAGACGGCGAATGGTTTGTGCTTGGCGCAGTACGTTCCCAATCCTCCGCTGTACTTATAGACGTACTCGTCGCCGGACGGCTGATTCATATACCATATACCGCGATAACCGGTGTCTTTGCCGTTGATTGTCAGTCCCGAGTCAGTGACTTCAGAGTTTGCGCGCAAAGCCGCCGGCGAAAAAATGACAACGGCTGCTGATAAAACTCGCAGCCAAAAACCAGTAAGAATTGTGTTTTGCATCTCGTATCTTGTTATGTACTTATGGTTCTATGCAATATTGAAATTTCTGCCTGTTGTGAGGCTTATTTGTTCGATTGAGGCTTTGGAAAAATCAATATCGGGATATTTTTCCGCCCGCAGACTGTCTATCAATTGTTTAATGATTGCCAGCTCTTTAGCCAAAAGAATATAGTCCTGTTCGTCGATGATTTTATTCATTGTTGCCTTCTCAATCATGCTGAACGAGCCGCCAAGCACGAGAACTCCCGCGTCGATATATTCGGGAATGTTACCCGGATTTGTTCCGCCCGTTGGCACAAGGCTGATTGTTTTATGAATAGCAGGATCAATGGCTTTGACAAAGGCCGGCCCACCGAGCTGTTTGGCGGGGAATATCTTGCAAAGGTTTGCGCCTTTGGAAAACTGACTGACAACCTCAGTCGCACTGCCGCATCCCGGTATGATAGGTAACTGCCCGGCGTATTTCTTATAGCTGGCGCCGCTGAAATTGACCGCTGAAACAAGATAGCACGCACCTGCATCAACAACCTCCTGCACCGATGGGAGGAGGTCCTGCGGATTGGCCTGATTATAAACATCAAGCATTTCGGGCCAGTCAATTAGGCTCGCCGTTCCCGCCGCAAAATCGGGCAGCTCCTTACGCAGACGTGCGAGTTTTTCCAGAGGTTTATTTATCCGGCAGGTTACCTCCATATTATTAATGCCCGCCTTGATAAG
>CAZIAN010000628.1:0-2934 GCA_964537355.1 uncultured Pirellulales bacterium
ATCGAATCGATGGACACAGGCGGAACGGTTTTCAATTTGGAATACGCCGGCCAATCCGCAATCGTAACAACACCCCTGCTTGGTCTGTATAATGTAAGCAACTCCCTGGCGGCAGCGGGATTGTGCCTTGCAGCCGGCCTCGATTTGCAAACGATAACCGCCGGCCTGTCAGCCTTGAAGACGATACCGGGCCGATTGGAAAAAATCGACTTCCCCTGTGATTTTTCCGTGCTGGTCGATTACGCACACACCGACGACGCCCTGAAAAACGTCCTCTTGACACTAAAGCCGCTCTGCAAAGGCAGGTTAATAGCCTTTTTCGGCTGCGGCGGAGACAGAGACAAAACAAAACGCCCGCGTATGGCCCGGGTGGCCGAACAATTAGCCGATTTGATAATCGTTACCAGCGACAACCCTCGAACTGAAAATCCCGGCGAAATCATAAAAGACATAATTCCCGGATTCGAAAATCCTGATTCGCAAACAATTTTGATTGAGCCGGACAGAAAAAAAGCAATCGCCTCAGCCATAAGAACCGCCGGCAAAAATGATATCGTACTGATAGCGGGCAAAGGCCACGAAACCTACCAGATAATCGGAAAGCAAAAGTTCGACTTCAGCGATAAGCAAATCGCTATGGAGTATCTCACTACAAGCCAAATATAATCCTTTGATGAGATAAGATTAATGGATGGGCCGGCACACTATGCGGGAACTTCCAAATAGGTTGAGAAGCTGTGCGGTTGCGGAACTTCAAGACCTTCTGAATCCATCCCCTCCAGATGGAAAGCAATAGCTTCTTTCATATTTATCTCTACTTCTTCCTTGCTGGAACCGGTTGCAATACAACCCTGCAAATCAGGAGAAAAAGCCGAAAAACCGTTTTTTGTTTCTTCGATTATAACCAGATATTTCATCGGTTTGCTCGTTTGACTATGTATAGACCAGCTTTTTCACTTCTCTTTCTATACTATGCGAAAGCTTATCTGTTTCTACATCCAAATCATAATCCATTTGAAGACCCAGCCAAAACTGCGGCGAATTGCCAAAATAGCGGGCTAAACGAAGTGCCGTATTCGCCGTTACGCTTCTTTTGCCATGAATGATCTCATTTATTCTTCGAGGAGACACTCCCAAACATCGGCCAAGCTGGTTCTGGCTTATGTTCAGAGGCTTTAAGAATTCTTCGAAAAGCACCTCACCGGGATGTAAAGGAGGAATCTTGCTCTTACCCATATTTCACCTCAATGATAATCTATAATTTCTACTGCGAAAGCATTATTATCTACCCACTTAAAACAAATCCGCCATTGATCATTAATACGAATGCTATATTGCCCTTTTCTTTTTCCGGGTAATTTTTCCAGCCTGTTGGCTGGGGGAATTTTAAAATCACTTAGGGTCTGGCTCCTGTCAATCATACGAAGTTTTCTAAAAGCTGCTTTTTGAATATCGCGAGGCAGCTTCCGAGAATATTCTCGGCCGAAGATTTTTTCTGTTTCTTTACATTTAAAGGTTTTGATCATAAACCAGTTAAATTATATAACGCATAACGTTATTAGTCAAGATATATTTTTAAAATATTTGTATTTTTTATAGAATGTAATGTGGTTTGTACGATTTAATACCGCCGATTATTTCAAAATCCTTGACCATCTGCGAAATTCTAACATAATTACTAATATTACACCAGCAATCGCTTTTCTCGCTGAATATACATAATTAGACTATCGAAAAACTAAAATGAAAGAATTTCCGATATCAGAGCTGGCTCAGATAGTAAATGCTAAGCCTCTCACAAACACCGGCATTTTCACAGGCGTTAATATAGACTCACGCACGACCAAAGCCGGTGATTGTTTCTTCGCAATCGCCGGTGAAAATTTCGATGGCCACGATTACGTAGCCGATGCATTCGCAAAAGGCGCTGTTTGTGCCGTAATTAGCAAAGACATCGAAGATACCGCCATTACCGGCAAATCCATACTCAAAGTCCCCGATACCGTAAAAGCCCTCGGCGATCTTGCAAGCCAATACCGAAGGCAAGCCGGCTTCAAAGTGGTTGCCATAACAGGCTCAGCGGGCAAAACAACAACGAGACAAATTACTTACCATGCCTTAAGCCGGCATTTCCGAGTACATCAGTCGCCCAAGAGTTTTAATAACAACATCGGCCTCCCCCTGACCCTGCTCACGGCAGAGCCGGACTGCCAAATTGTCATTGCCGAGCTCGGCAGTAATCATCCCGGCGAAATAGCGCACCTTACTCGTATCGCCGCACCGGACATCGCAGTTGTAACTAACGTTCACCCGGCTCACCTGGAAGGATTCGGCAGCCTCCAGACAATTACCCAGGAGAAGCTGTCCGTCTCAGAAGGACTAACACCAAATGGTATGTTAATAATCAACGCCGACTTCGACGAATTGGTCGATACCTGCCGGGCCAAAGGTATCAAATTCGTAACATTCGGCAAATCAGACGGTGCCGACTATCAGGGACAAAATATCAAATACGAGGCCGCCGCCAGCCGATTCACTATCAACGATACACAAATAGACTTACCGTTGCCCGGCCCGGGCAACCTCGAAAACACACTTGCCGCCTGGGCTGTTTGCTGCCAATTTGATATGAGTATCGATGATTTCGCTCAGGCCGTCAGCAGCCTCTCACCCGTTTCCATGCGCACCGAACTTTTGCAAATCGGAAAGCTCACGATATTGAGCGACTGCTACAATGCAAATCCTGCCTCAATGAAAAATGCCCTGAATATATTAGCCGGCCTCGACCCAACCCGAAAACGCAGATCGGTCTTCATCTGCGGCGATATGGCTGAACTTGGAACACAGACCGAGCGCCTGCACACCGAACTGGGCATTTACATCGCACAGGCCAAAATTGAGCTGCTGATAGCTGTCGGTAAGTTCGCTAACATC
>CAZIAN010000629.1:0-2932 GCA_964537355.1 uncultured Pirellulales bacterium
CGGCCCGGGCCAAGATATATGATTGACCGTCACCACCGCAATATACCGCCTCTTGTTAAAGACGGGCGTCTTTTTGCTCCAGGCGATAATATGGTTTTTGCCGTAGATGCCTACAACGGAACAATCGAGTGGAAAATCGATGTCCCCAATTCACGCCGTCTTGGGGCATTTCTGGATTGCGGCAGTATGGCGGTGGACGAAAAATTTCTGTATCTGGCCGCTGAAGACAAATGCTATCCTTTCGACGTTCAAACCGGTCAGCGGCGTATTGCTTATAAATTGCCTCAACTAATCAGATCCGAACCGCGCGAGTGGGGCCTCGTCGCATATAAAGATAATATACTCTTCGGAAGCGGCCGAAGAAAAGGAGCTTCCTATACCGAGACCAGCTACGAGGCGGACGACTCACTCTGGTACAGAGACATGAAGGTAGTAGTAAGCGATTATCTGTTCGCAATGGACAAGACAAAACGCCGGCTGATCTGGAAATACAAAAGCAGCCTTATCCTGAACACTACTATTGCCATCGGCGGCGGAAGAATATACTTCATCGAAACCAACAGCCCGAAAGCCATCGCCGACACACTTGGACGGATGCCCGTCAAAACATTATTCGACGGAGGCGACCAATATCTGACCGCTCTTGATACCAATACCGGGCAGGTACTCTTCAAAGAAAAAATCGATGTCAGCAATTTTGAAGAACCCGTATATATTAACTATGCCAAAGATATACTTCTTTTAAGCGGCTCCAGACTCGATGGACGCTCCATCCACTATTATTATAACACTTATGATGCGCGTTCCGGCAAGCTACTCTGGCAAAAAGACCATAATACCAACCTCGCTATTGACGGCGGTCATGGTGAATACAATCGTCACCCGACGATTATTGACGAAACAGTTTACGCCTGGCCTTATACGTACACACTGAGAACAGGTGAAAAAGTCGAAGGATGGGAATTTGACCGTCACGGGCACGGCTGTGGGGGAGTCTCAGCGTCGGCACAGTGTTTGTTCTGGCGGGGCGGCAACCCCTGGATGTATAACCTCGGACCAAATGGAGGGCCGCGCCAGCTAAATAAAGTCTCACGACCAGGCTGCTGGATCAATATTATTCCCGCCGGCGGGCTTGTTCTTATTCCTGAAAGCAGCTCGGGTTGTACTTGCAGTTTTCCCATACAGACTTCTATGGCCTTTGTTCCTAAATAGACTTGTGAAACAACAATTGGAACCGAACAGGTTCTTTAGCTATAACTCATTGAACTGACTCGTAGCGGTAAAGCATGAATTCAAAACAACGGATAGCCTCAGCGATGGACCATAAAAAGCCGGACCGGGTTCCGGTAATGTGCCAGCTTGCTCTCGGCCATTACTTCTTACACTGCAATTACAATCCTTCGGAAATCTGGTTCAACAGCGAAACCTTTGCCGGCGCCCAGGTCGAATTACAGCAGGAATATAACTTCGACGGCATCCTGTTAAACTTACCCGGCAGGCCGCCCGACTGGAAAAACAATCTTAAGTCATATAAGAAAATCGGCAATAACGAACACCTGCTGTGGAAATCGGGACTGGAAACAGTATTTCCTCCCGATGACAATCCACAGACATATAAGCCTGAGCAAATGCCTCTTGAGCGGGCGAACTATAATGCCGTTGACATTGACAACCCCGCGACATACAGATTATCCGGCTATGTATGGAACACATGGCATGCACCCGAGCTATGGGACATCGAGCCCGAGGCAGACCTTAGAGATACAACTGCTTATCCCGAATGGTTCACAGGCACGCTTCGGAAAGCCCGACAGCTCGCACCGGAGATTTCAATACACGCAGAAGTATTCTCGCCTTTCACCCATCTTATGGAGCTGTTCGGATACGAACAGGCCCTGTTTGCTCTTCTCGACGCCCCGGCTACCTGCCATAAGGCGCTGGCATTTTTTACACGGATGGTCCTTGCACAAGTTGAATTATACGCTGAATGTCATCCTGATGCCGTCCTTGTAAGCTCGGCCTTCGCCGGGGCTGGCTTCATCAGCCGACAAATGTACGAAGAATTCGTAGCTCCCTATGAAGACCAGGTTTATAAAGTTATACGCAGATTCGGTATTAAATCTTACGTCCATACATGCGGCGCAATCGGCGACCGCCTGGACCTTATGAGCCTGACAGCCGTTGATGGAATCGACACATTAGACCCCCCGCCGCTCGGCACTGTAAATCTGGAAGATGCAAAATCGAAGTACGGCCACCGATTCTTCTTTAAAGGGAACCTGGACGCCGTCAACGAAATGCTTAACGCCGATGACAAAACCTTCGAACAGGCCGTCAAAGAAAGAATCAGAATCGGCAAACCCGGCAGCGGATATATACTATCTTCGGCATGCAGCGTAGCACCCCACGTCAAATCCGAAAGACTAAAAAAACTCGCACTCCTGACCGAGCAATTCGGAAAATACTAATAGTTGTAGGCAATACTAAATACTCTAATTCTTAATGTGACTTTACCCTACCTCTTAGAATTTCTTGGTGAGGATAATTTCGTTTTGATATCCTATCGGCATGTTTGTCTTTAATAGTTCGTCATCATCATCAGCGAGCCCTTCTTCAAAACCTTTGAAGCAGATACGCACTTCGTCTCTATCGCCCTTCACAGACCAGTCTGCCTTGAGTTCTCCAATTGTTGGAAATCCATCGTAAATCCTTCTATCCACTAAAGCATACTTATAAAGTGGAATGTAATCTGGAAAGTCGGGCAGACCAATCTCTCCATGAAACATATTAAGGTAATATCCTTCATGATATTTCGAGGATCTAGCCGTCAGTACAAGCAGGAAACGGTCACGACCAAGTGAATAGAGCCTGGCGGAAGCATCAGGTTTGGACGGAATGGTTACACGAAACACGGAGGATAACTGAACAAGAG
>CAZIAN010000630.1:0-2923 GCA_964537355.1 uncultured Pirellulales bacterium
AAGTCTTAGCTGAACTCGGTATGAAGGAAGAGAGAATTTTCTTTGACAAATTCGAGTAGAATGCTGAAAGAGTTCGATTATGAAAAAATCACCCCAAACACGAAATCTGGAATATATATTACGGTCGTCGAAACTGGTGGCGGGCGGCTTTATGGGTGATGATTCCCGAAGTATTAACGAGGTTATTGACG
The DNA here is from genome assembly GCA_964537355.1 of uncultured Pirellulales bacterium. Classification (GTDB taxonomy): domain Bacteria; phylum Planctomycetota; class Phycisphaerae; order Sedimentisphaerales; family Anaerobacaceae; genus NIOZ-UU13. The sequence continues at coordinate 192 of CAZIAN010000630.1, forward strand.
CTGACGCTTCTCAGGTGTCAAGGCTTGGCTATACGATGGAACAGATCGCCGCAAGGATGCATGAAATAACAGATACTGCAAAAACCGGACTTGGAAACTGGGTAAAGGTAGATGATAAGCTTCAGGCTGTATCGGAAGAAGCTAAAGGTTCGCTAATCTGTCCATGGCCGCATCCCGGACGATATGTAAAGAGGGTAACGACTGTTGAACTCTATAATTCAGGTGAAACTATCCGCTGGTCGGACCTGAACATTCATCTAATTGCCAAACACGGTTTCTTCGAGGGCAAAGGCGCCGCGTTTAGAATTGAGCCTGAGAAATTGATAAACGTTATCTTCTAAAAAACTGTCAGATGATTGGAACCAGATAAATATCCATAGAAGGTAAACTCTTACCTATTCCCACATGGCCTGCCCCCAAAAACTGGTTCAGTTTTATTTAGAGTATAATCGACAGATTTAGTATAATACTGTTTTTCAATATTGGAGCTTAATCAAATGAGCAACAAACTTTTTATTATCACTATTATAGCTGCCATTTCTTCAGTATCAGCAAGCATAACATTCGCTGTTTCCTCTGCCGATAAGGAATTGGAATTTATGAAGTGGAAGCACTTCACTATCACTCCATCCCTACCCGGCTCATCCTGGGGGACGGGCGGCATCGGCGTTGCTGATTTCAATGGTGACGGGACTCCTGATGTGGCTGTTTCAAGACGCGAAACCAAGACGGCTTACTGGTTCGAACGAAAGGATGATGCGAACTGGGTACGCCATACGATTGCCACTTCAGCGCATCTGGAACGCACCCTCGGTGCAGCCACACTGGATATGGATCAGGACGGCTGGATGGATGTGGTTTTCTGGGGAGTCTGGTTCAAAAATCCCGGTAAAACTGCCATTCAGGACACTCCCTGGAAAGCGTTCTCTTACGACGGCGGAGGGCATGATGTCATTGCCGCAGATATTAGCGGGGACGATAGCCTTGATCTTGTTACCTATGACGGCCACGTCCTCTGCTGGTTTGATCCAGCCAAGAACCTGTCCAAAAGTGTTATTCTGGAGGGCAGGGATGACCATGGAGGCATCGCGCCCCATGGTGTTGGTGACTTAAACTCCGATGGACATCCTGATATCGTAATACCTGGCTTGTGGCTGGAAAATCCAGGACAGGGCCGAGGAACATGGCGTTCACATTCGTGGCCCCATGTGCCGGTCAAGAATGCTTCATACGGTACGAGCATGCGTGTTTGGGTGGCTGATATCAATTCAGATGGTGTGAATGACATTGTGTATAGCGACTGCGACACGGGCTTTTCCCACGTTTACTGGGTGGAGAACCTGGAGGGAGGAAAAAAATGGTCTCGCCATCAACTGCCTGATCCTCCCGGCGATTCGAGAACCGGTTCATTTCATTCACTTGGTATAGCAGATCTTAATCAAGACGGCAGTCTGGAGATTTTTGCCGGCGAACAAGAAGACCCGGACACATATATGATGAGTAACGGCCTGCTGCCAATGAAACCACCAGGACTAAAAGAGCGAGGTGTTATTTGGATTAACATTAATAGAACCAATCCTGTCTTCAAACCAATCGTGATACACGAGGACAATCCCGGCTGGCATGATTCCGTTCTTGTTGACGTGGACGGAGACGGGGACATAGATATCATTAACAAAGTCTGGAATGCGGACAGCCCTAACTACCACATGGATTTCTGGAGAAATGACATTAAGGAACGTTGATGGAAACGTCGAGAATGTTTTTGTCAAAGAGTCGGCTAAAATGAGATCACGAGTAATAATTCTAACCCTTATGCTGATTGTGCCCAATTTGGCATTGTCCCAAGATGTGCCGCACAGTTCTACGCAATCTTCACGCCTGCATACAATCAATCCGCGAAACCCAGAGAATCTGCGGAAGCTTTTCCGACATGCCGGTGAATCTCTGCATTTCGTTAGCGCACATCGTGGAGGCCCTCAAAAAAAATTTCCCGAGAACTGCATCGCAACTTTTGAGAACACGCTCCAACACACGTTTGCCATCATGGAAATCGATCCTCGCTATACCAAAGATGGTGCGATCGTAGTGCATCATGATGCAACACTTGAGAGGACCACGACCGGCAAAGGTCTTGTCGCAGAACTGACTTTGCAGGAGCTGAAAGAACTGCGTTTGAAAGATACCGAAGGGTTTGTTACCGAGTTTCAGATTTCAACGCTTGATGATGTGCTGCAATGGGCACGGGGTAAGACAATTCTTGTGCTCGATCAAAAGGATGTGCCTGTTGAAGTCCGCGTGAGGAAGGTTGAGGAGCATCGTGCCGAGGCATACGCCATGCTCATCGTCTACAGCTTCAAAGACGCCCAGAAATGCTACGAGTTGAACAAAAACATCATGATGGAGGTGATGATTCCAAATCACGAGAGGTTTTACGAGTTCGATGAGACGGGTATCCCCTGGAGCAACATCATTGCGTTTGTAGGACACACGGCGCCAAAGGATAAGGAACTATTACAGATGATACACGCGAAAGGGGCCTGTTGTATGGTGGGTACTTCCAGAAATCTCGACCGAGAATTTATTGCCAATCGTGCGAGTGGTACTGCGCCAGTTGAGCAACAATATCGCGCCTTATTGGAAGATGGGGCCGATGTGATCGAAACGGACCTTCCCAGAGAAGTGGGAAAGCTCCTGTACAGTGAATCCGCAATTCCTGCATCAAAGTCACA
>CAZIAN010000631.1:0-2921 GCA_964537355.1 uncultured Pirellulales bacterium
AATTGACATTTTTCATATAAAGGTTGCTGCTTTTTGCCTAATGCAAAATCATTATTTATGTAGAGCTCCACATAAGTAATGTTATGTGAAGTCATAGATTATGTAAAGTTGAGTTTCCTCCTTCCCCTTCTGTATTTCATTTTTCTTTCCCTGTTTAGTTGTTTACTACACATAATTGGGGTGTTTCTGCAAGGGCATCGAGCCATTGTAAGACACCGGGCTTGTGCCATTGAGATCGTTTTTTGACGGCAGGAGCTCCGAGCTTTTGGAGCATTCGGAGCTTCATTTCCATGTCGATTTCCACATAGATGTGAGTGGTATTGATGTCGGCGTGTCCCAACCAATAGCTTACTATATTTACATCGTTGCCTGCCCGCAGAAGATGCATGGCGGTGGTATGTCGGATCGTGTGTGGGCTTACGGTTTTGGATGCAATGGATGGGCATTTGTTTTTAGCTTTTTCGGCGTATTTTAAAATGATGTAGCGAACACCGAATCGTGTGATGGGAGATCCGTTAGCGTTGAGGAAGATCTTTTTTTCAGCCGGATCTTTTGCTGTGCGCTGCTTGAGATAATCGTCTAAGGCTTCGACCGTTTCATCCCAGATCGGACAACTTCGATACTTGTTGCCCTTGCCCAAGAGCTTAATTTGAGCGACGCCATCGAGGCGTAAATCTGCCTCTTTCAGTCCCACGATTTCGCTGACCCTCGCCCCGGTGTTGTAGAGTAGCAGTAGTAAAGCGTTGTCACGCACTCCGGTGCGCGAGTTGAGCTCTACAGTGTTGAGCAGCTCCTGCATCTCGTTTTCTTCAAGATATCCCACAGTTTTGTGCTGGGTGCGTTTAATAGGGATGGTGCGAATCCGCTGACAGTGGAGCAGTAGGGAAGGTTCTTCGCGGGCGATGAAACTGAACAGGGCGCGGATAGCGGCCAGCCTCGCATTGCGGGTCCTGGCACTGCAAGTGCGTATATTTTCCAGATGATCGAGGAACTGGAGCACGAGCGATTCGTCGATGTCTTCAACACAGAGTTCCTCGACGGTTTTGTGCAATATGTCGGCAGCATAGCACAACAGCAGCTTAATGGCGTCACGGTAAGTCAGAATGGTATTGACCGCAAGGCCTTTTTGGACCGGCAGGTAGTAGCTGAAGAAACGTTTTATAAATTTAGCGATAATATGTGTCATTTTATTCCTCCTTGAGGTTTGACGTGATATAGGTAGTGGTTGTGAAAGCGGCGATCGACCTGCTCGATCAGCTCCGGTGTAGCCCTCAAATAGACTTGAGTGGAATGGATATCCACGTGGCCCATATAGGTTGCCAGCCACGGAAGCCGTGCATTGACATCCTTTCCGTCCCGATACCAGGCCAGGAGCCTGTGAACCGCAAAAGTGTGCCTGAGGTGGTGGATGCGGGGGCCGGTGTGTTTGCTGTGATGGATACCGCATTGTCTCAGCAAGTGCCGGAAGGTCTGATTGACGGCGCAGTAGTGCAGGCGGCGGGATCGCTGGTTGAGGAAGAGCGGGGAGTCGAGCGAGCGTGGCCTCATCTGCAACCGTTTGCGCACGTATTGCTCAAGTGCCTGGCAGGTGGAAGCGCTTATGGGCACCCAGCGTGCCTTTCGGAACTTGCCTTCTTTTATATAGAGCATCTGCTCTTCGCTGTGGAAGTGCTCCAGGTTCAAGGCCAAGGCCTCGCCGATGCGGACTCCTGTGCTGTATAGGAGTCCCAAAAGACTGCGGTAGGTGTGAGGCCGAAGAGAGTTTTCTGGCGGCAGTTTGGATGCGGCCGCCAGTAGGGTCTGAAGCTCGGAGAGGTTGTAGATATAGGGCTGATAAGCCCCTTTGGATGGAATTACTTTGAAAGGTTCGGGTATATAACCGAGCGTATCGCTCCGGGAGAGGTACTCGCACAACTGTTTGACCACGCAAAAACGATTATAGCGGGTGCGTGGAGCAAGGTGCGAAAGGCTTTCCAGGTAACGCTCCGTGATCTCTCGGGTAATGTGCGGCTCGCTCAGGTGTTGTTCGACCAGAAAGCGGTCGAAGTATCCCAAAAGTTGCGCCTGAGACTGATAATCGGTGCCTGAGAGGCAACGCAGATTGATGAAATTCTGGATATCAACGGCCAAGGGACTTTGAAGCTTCAATACGTTCATTGTAACACCTCCTCCGGCCACTCAAGGGCCACTTGCCTCAGAGCATTGAAGTCCACCTTGGTATAGATGAAGGTGGTCCCAAGATGGCGATGGCCGAGCACATCGGCAATTGCCTTCAGGCAATGACCTTTTTGGAGCATTCGGGTGGCAAAGCAATGCCGAAAGGCATGTGCGCCCTTGCTGGGGATTTGGATGCCAGCAGCCCTGATGCAACGATCTACAATGGCCGAAAGCGAGCTGGAATGGGACAAGGGGTGATAGGGCGCCCGAGAGGTCAGAAAAACGTGAGGGTAGGAATAAGCGGGACGTGAGTTTTGCAAGTAATCCAACAGACCCTCACCCACCTCGTCAGTTAAAGGCAGTAGGCTGTCTTTGCCATGTTTGGAGGCCTTGAAGAGGATTTGGTTTTGCGCCCAGTTGATATTTTCCAGCCTAAGCGCACGTACCTGGCCGCCCCGCACCCCATAGGTGTAAAGCAGTAACACAATAGCGTAATCCCGTCGGCCCACATGGCTGTTGCACTTGATGCACCGCATGACTTGCTGGGCTTGGATATCGGTCAGCCCGAGTGGAACCGTGGCCAGTTTATAAGTGCGCAGTGTGGGAACAGCACGGTCCAGAGGCTGTTCAATATAGCCATTATGCAAACAGAACCGCAAAAAGGTCCGCAAAGCCGACTGCATGGAGCGCCGTGCTGAGCGGCCCATGCCCTGAGCATAGCCCAGAAAGAAGTCCTCGATTCTCTCTGAAGTGAGCCTTGACAA
>CAZIAN010000632.1:0-2919 GCA_964537355.1 uncultured Pirellulales bacterium
CCGGCGGACGCGGCAGTTACTCGATGACACTCAGCCATTATGAAATTGTACCGCCAAATGTCCAGCAGCAAATAGTCGCCCAATACGCAAAGAAAAAAGAATCCGAGTAGCTTGTTCAATACAGCTAATCAACCAAGTCGCTACCGTAAAGGAGCGGTCAATCTCTTACGGATTAAAACATAATCGCAAAAACCTGTCTTTCTTGCCCTGCGTAGCTGGATTTTTTCGTAGCCTTGGCTAAGTAAGAAAGATAGCGAAAACGAAAAGTGCAGTTAAAATCCCTGTTTAAAATGTTTCTTTATATTCAGAATTAAAGAACTGTAGCTCGGACAAAATATGCGAAGTTAAATCTTGACATGACATAAGAATATATGTAATTTGTAGTGGAGCAGCGGATTGGCCGCCGTGCCCGTTATGGCGGCTTTGACTATTTCATCTTTGTAGAATTCATCGGACCTAAAGACGCTTAAATGTTACTCTTGGCTTTGTGAGAAAAAAGGTTCTTCATAATTTCATAGGTATATTAGAACAGTAATGGAGGTGTTTTATGAGAAGTTCCTGTAAAAAATCAACAATTCTCATCGCATTGTTATTTTCCTTCTTTTGCCGGCAAATTCACGCCGCACAGATAAAGGACGCCGAATCCGCAACCCACGGGTACGATGCAGCAAAATATCAGATCACAGATACCTATACCTTCCCGGGTTTTGAGCTGATTCAGGTCAACCTGCCGGTCCTGTCACATTATTCGTATCTGGTAGTCAGTGACGCAAAAACCCTTATTGTAGATCCGGGCAGGGATATTGAATTCTATTTGGATTTGATAAAGAAAAGGTCCTTAACTGTTGTGGGTATTTTCCTTACGCACAGTCATGCCGACTTCGTGGCAGGTCATATGGAAATGGTCAAAGCTGTAAACTGTCCGATCTACCAGAGTGCCAAAAGCAATGCAAAATATAAGATTGAACCTGTTGGAGAGGGCACGACAATAGAGGTCGGGAGGGCAAAAGTACGATTTATCGATACTCCAGGACATGTCATCGACGGCACCAGCGCCGAAGTATATGGCATCGGCAAAAAAACGCCCGAATTGATTTTGACCGGCGACTATCTCTTTGTCGGCGGAGTCGGCCGGCCGGACTTGGTGGAGAGCACTACTTCGTCGGCCCTTGCGGGTATGCTGTTCGATACGTGGAACAACACAGTCTCGAAGCTGCCAGATGAAGTTAAGGTTTTCCCCGCTCATGGAGCCGGCTCTTTATGTGGAGCACACCTCAAAGACCAGCCGTCCTCAACCATCGGAGAGGAGCGAACATCAAACCCATACCTTCAGCATACTAATCGAGCCGAATTTATCACTTCAGTCCTGTCGGAACTGCAAGAGCCGCCACAATACTTTAAATACAACGCCGCTATGAACAGGGATGGACCTCCTGTTGTGGACTGGCAGCAACCCGTGCAAGCTGTCGTCGTAGATGCAGGCCTGTCGGATAGTTCGAGATACTACATTGCGGATATCCGGGACAGCAAGGATTTTGCCGCGGGCCATATCCCTAATTCCGTCAACATAGGTATCCGGGGACGTTTTGAAACATGGGTGGGCATAATGGTTCCCTGGAATTCACAATTAGTGCTTGTCGGCGAAGAAACGGATTTAGCGGAAGCCGTACATAGACTTCATCGAGTAGGATACCAGGCAAGGGTCTTACCTGTGGCACAATGGTATTCGGCTAATTTGCCTGTCCTGAAAAATACACTGATTGCCCCTAAGACGCTTTATGAGCAGATGCAGGCGGGACAAAGTCCAATGATTGTGGATGTACGTTTGCCAAATGAATGGATGGGCCTGCGAATCGGTACTGTTTTAAACCTGCCGCTGAATCACCTGGCCGAACTATCTGCAAAGCTGGACCCTGCACAACCAGTTGTCGCTGTCTGTAACTCCGCTTATCGTTCCAGCATGGCCATTGGAATTCTGGAACGTAAAAATTTTAAGAACATTACAAGTCTGGAAGGTGGAAGCGAAGCATGGATTGAAGCAAGCCTTCCGGTATTTAGTTCACAAACCCAGGGGTCTGCTCAAGCGCCTTCGAAAAGAATGATTCCGTTGCCGGAAAGAATATGTCAGGCAGAGCTAAAACGCCTGATGATGGACCTGCCGGGGACATTCGAACTCGTGGATATTCGTCCACCGCAAATGTTTTCCGACTACAGCTTACCAGGTTCACGCAACGTCGATATGGCCGAGCTAACCAGTAATCCCGCTTATCTTATTGGCACCGGCCCTCTGATAATAATCGATCGTGACGGCACTCTGGCTATGGCTGTCGGAGGGATTCTTGCTCAAAAGACACAGCGCCAGATCAAAGTTCTATTCGGCGGTCTGGAAGCATACTGGCAGGAATCCACATTCGGCCCTCCTGCTTTGGTTCCGTCAATGGGAACTCCAACAATGACTCCCGGTCAGGCGCCGGCCTCGACGCCTGTCCCTGCTACCGGAACACCTGCAGCGAAAAAGAAAAGTGCGGGGTGCTGAGACATGGAAAAAAAAGAAAAAACAAATCGATTTATGAATCCGTATCTGGCCGGTGTGGGACTGGGCTTGACACTGCTTGCTTCATTTCTCATTCTTGGAGCCGGCCTGGGGGCTTCGGCGGGAATTGCCCGCATCGCTGCTTGCATGGAACTGTGTATCGCGAGGTCGCATACTCTCGCAAGCGAGTACTTTGGAAAATGGGGTGAAACACCCCTGCGCTATTATCTGGTCTTTATGCTGGCAGGTATCTTTTTAGGCTCCTTACTCTCTGCTCTCCTGGCCAATCGTATCACATGTACAGTCGAACGGGGGCGAAAATGCTCTGTTCGTAAAAGGCTTATATTGGCATTGATCATATCGGCAAGCTGAATATTGAAGACCAC
>CAZIAN010000633.1:0-2905 GCA_964537355.1 uncultured Pirellulales bacterium
GTATCATCGACTTTGCAATATCTTGAAAACTCTGTTCCGGAACAAAATTTATTTGCTTAAGCTCTGTTTTTTTAAATTTCGAAGTATCGACAATTCCTTTGAGAAAAAACATTTTCTCCATATGCCATACAGCTTCAGGTTGAAGAGCGCCGACATCCATGTGACCCATATTTTCATGAACGACAATGTGGCCTTTCTTGAAAAATGGCAAATATTTTTCTTTAGGATTTTCTGCTGATTCTTCGCTGCCGTAAACCAGCAGTGACTCAATCTCAATTTGACGAGGTTTAATATGTTCTTTTGGTAAAGGTTTTACTGGCCAGTCATTATGTTCCTGCAAACCCCATGCTAAAAGTGAAAGTGGAGAACCTATTATAGAATTCGCTTGATTCAATTCGGTTTTAAAATCATGAACTTCATCCGTTGCCGTACAATATGTTTTTGACAGCATATCGCCCCAGTTGAACATGTCCGCAACATTATTCCAATAGAAAGACATAAAAGCCAGGCCGCTATAATCTCCACTTTCGGCGGCAACAAAAGCATCGAAAACCTGTGCTGTCATTGCCTGAGTATAAAATCCGAAAAACGTCATTAATTTTACTTTATCAGGATCGACCCTGATTCCATTCCAATCTTTCGGTAGTGTTTTCAGCACATTTTTAATTGTCAGTACGATATCCCCGGAACGTCGTAAGCATTCAGGGTTTTGTTTCCATAATTCATTTAGATGGTTGAACTTTTTATCAATAGATGAAGGCTTTGCCAGGGCCATATAAAACGGAAATGCAGCTTCACTAAATAAAGCTCGCTGAATGCTTTGTGGATATCTTACGCAATATGTATATGCAACAGCACCGCCGTAGCTCCCGCCGGAAATGTTGATCTTCTCATACCCTAATGCCTTTCGGGCCTTTTCCATATCATCGACAACGTTGATGATATTATATTCATCTAAGTCAATTCCTTCGTTTTCCATCTTATGAGCAATTCTTGTTATTGTACTTCCTATAGCTTTCAATCCATCTTGTGAAAGCATATTTGGTGTATTTTTTAAGACATCATTTAACTCGGAATCATCCAGTGACACAGAGCCATCAACACCCCGGTAACCGACACGTACGAAATCATGATTCTCCAGTAGCCGGTGTGGCAAATTCTGCAATTTGATATTTGTTCCTCCTGGTCCGCCTTCAAAGTAGAAAATAGGATAGGCCGGGTTGTTGTTTTTTGAATGGATTCTTACGACCGGCAATTCGATTCTTTTTGATTTGTTTTCATCACTCTCGGTTACGATTAGTATGCCGAAATCAGCTTTATAGCCGTTTAATGAATCTGAATTCAGTATTAATTCTCCGACTTTAGCTCTGGCAACCTCTTGCTTGCCAGGAAATGGAAAATCTTGGGCTTGTAATTCATTTATGGCAAATGTGCTCAAGATTAAGAATAAAACACTTTCCAAAAAAATAAAAACCTTCATATTCCATCTCCATACAAAAATTTCATTGATTTACAATTCGAGAAATCGATTAATTTGTAAAGATTACACTCCTCATCAATAGCTAAAGTATCAGTAAACACTTTTAGTATCAGTTTTGTGATTAAACCATTATAGTAAAATTTTTTCACTAAAGGTACAATTAAGTTTGAATGCCTTACCTGCCAAAAAAATATATACGGCAAAATTGAGTTTAAAGAAGCTTCTACACATTCCGGTAAATAACCTTAAGCAAGTGGTGAGGAGGCTTGAGTTATCGAGACAATTTTGGTATCCTGTTCTACGTAAGGCTGACATAAACTACCCGGGTGTTGCATGAAAAGGTGAAAGACAAAATGGCGTTTATTTAAGAAAGAGGTTCATTATGCGTGAATATATAATTAGAATCGGCTTGATAGGAATCGTGTGCTTTTTTGCTGCTTGTTCATTACCCGCATTTTGCGGCCCGGCTGTGTTGCTCGATGATGATTTCAACCGCTTGCGTCCCGGTATGTTCTCGGCGGGTGTTATCGGGGCTCATGCCGAATACCACTATGTACGCGAAACCGCGCCGCAGGGCAACTGGGTGGTCTCTTGTTTCACCTCAGGTACGCCCGAGCAGCGCGCCTGGTGGGTCACCGCAGAAGACGGTGACGCAATGCTATCGCAGACGATATACAACAGACGAACACACTCGCACCCCTTCGTGTGCACTGTAGCCCGGGGCGGCGAGTTCTGGAAAGACTACACGGTTTCGGTGCGTTTTGCTCCCCAGTCGGACAAAGGCCAAAGCGGTGTAGCGTTTCGCTATCGCAACGACCGGTGCTATTACTTTTTCGGTATCAAAGGCCCGAAAGCGATTCTGAAAGTCGTCAATCACGCCACAGCTTATCACAAGCCTGATGAGAAAATTTTAGCCGAACGGCAATGGAATTTCAAGTCCGGCGAATTCCTCACGGCGACGATTCGCGTCAATGGCGACAGCATCCGCGCCGAACTCGGCGGCATCGTCCTGCAGGCGACGGATTCGACTTTTTCTGAAGGCAAGGTCGGCTTAACGGCGGACGTTCCGACCAAATACAGTTTCGTAAAGGTAACAACGAGTGCCAGGGAAAAAAACGCGTGGAAAAATCTCTTGCTGCAAAAGAGAAGCAACAAGCGAAACTCCAGGCCGCGAATCCAAAGCTGGTAGTGTGGAAGAAGTTCTCAATTTCCGACTACGGCGTGGGACGAAACCTTCGCTTCGGCGATCTGGACGGTGACGGCCAAATCGACGTCCTCTTCGGTCAGGTTATCCATCACGGCCCAAAGGACCGAAACAGCGAGTTGAGCTGTCTCACCGCGGTCAATCTGGATGGTAAAGTGCTCTGGCAGAAGGGAAAGCCGGACGGTTGGAAGAACCACCTGACAAACGACGTGGGTTTTCAA
>CAZIAN010000634.1:0-2901 GCA_964537355.1 uncultured Pirellulales bacterium
AATTTATAGAATCAGCATTATTTGCCAACAACCAATTAATAAAGGGGTCTATACCGAATATTTCGGTATAGACCCCGAATTTACAAATTTGCTACATACTTTTACTTAACAGATAAATCACTGCTTACTGTGCAGGTGGATACAGCCGGATATCATCGAAGTACATCATACCTGTACCGCCGGTAACCGAGCTAAGGCCAAGAGTAATCGAATTTACATTAGCAAGGTTGACACCCTGGTCGGCAAAGGCCTGCAGGGGGATATTCCATTGCGTCCATTTACTTGTCTGGGCCGCTTCAGGATTATCATTATCGACTTTAGCGTTGCCGTTTAGAGCGACATACAAAGTCTCAGCGGAATTGGATGCTTCACCTCTGAACCAAATCGTCAGTGTGGTGACGCCTTTCACCGTCCAGTCGCGATTGGAAGTCAACGTTAACGTTGCCTCAGATTTACCGACAGCATTGTCATAAGCCATCGGCATCGACTGCAAACCGCTATTGACGATACTTTGCTCGGCAAATGGAGGATTAAGGTTCCCAACAACCGAACCGTTAGTAGCCGGGTTGTCGAATCCGTCTATCCAGGCAAGATATATCCTGTTACTCCCGGGGTCACCTTCATCAAGATCATTATAGCTCTCCATATCGTCAATGATCAGGAAGTTGGCCGTGGTGAAGCTCCAGAGGGGACCTGTCCACGGGCTGTCGGCGTTGGCGTTATTGGCCTCATCTACTCTCCAGTAGTAAGTAGTATTCCACTCGAGTTGTCCGGGTTCATAGCTCTCGGAACCGAGGCTGCCGCTGCCTTTTAATTCCAGAGAGGCTGCATCGGCGCCAAAATAGATTTCATGTGAAGCACCAAAACCGGGCATCCAAGTTAGAGTGGGTGTTTGCGTTACATCCACAGCGCCGTTAGCCGGGTTCGAGCTTCCAACGGCGCCCTCGGTTGTAAAGCTCCAGATGTCACCTTTATGCGTTTCGACAATATCAAACTCATCGACACGCCAGTAGTAAGTCTTGGCCATTTTAAGCGTGCCGGGATCATAGGTTGTCATTCCCTGAGGGAGTCCACCGGCGGCGTTATCGACGTCGGTGAAATTATCACCAAAATATACTGTGTGCAGTTTCGCACCGAAACCTGCCGTCCAGCTAAGGCTGCCGTCGGTTTTTACAGACTCGCCACCATCAGCCGGGTCGGGAAAGTATGCTGTCTTTGGTGGGATCAAAAAGCTCCAGATTTTGCCTTTCCAGGGGCTATTCGGTTCAGTGTCATTTACTTCATCGATTCGCCAGTAGTACGTCGTACCGGGAACAAGACCATCCGGATAGGGGAACCCGGGAAAACCGACAACAAAAAACGTCGAGGTCTGGTTGCCCTGGAACACGCTCTCAGCACCGGCGTCCACATCGTCAAAATTATCGCCGAAGTACACATCGTGCGAGACGGCAAAATCACCCGCCCGCCAACCAAGACTCACCCATGTTTCGGCATGGATGGCTCCATCCTCCGGAACCGGTGCCAGGGCAAACGGATATCCACCACCGCCTTCCATGGCAGCCAGGATTTCTCCATCGGCAAGCGCATGGTTGTAAACCTGAACGTCGTCAATAATGCCCCGAAACCACTGCCCGGTACCCCAGGCACCAATAACAGTATTACCTGTAGTCCCGAGATAAGGAGCTGCAGTCGCCTCAGCTTCCATAACTCCATTTATATATATCCTTCTGTTTTGATTCTCAAAATCGTACCAGAAAGTCAGGTGGTACCATTGGTTCTCCTGAATGAGGTCTCCAGGAGTATCGATATCATTGTTATAGAATCCCATGCGAACGCCACCAGGTGGCACATTTCCACTACCGGGCCCACCAAGTCTAAAATGCATATCCGTGTTATTTGCACCTGTCAGGCCTGTGGAGAAGACAACCTGTTCGCCCGTATAAAGCACCGGATTGACCCACATCGTGACAGTGAAGCTTCGATTATCCAATGGAATATTCGCAGCTACTACTCGAGCACTGGAACCATCGAACTGAATCGCGCCGCCAAGCTGGCCTGCGACCCACGTTGCGCCACCCTCGAGTACGCCATCGTTGCCGTTTCCGCTTGAGTCAGCAGCGGTTGTCCCGGAGCCATCATCAAACCTCCATTGAGCTACCAGCTCTGCCCTAGCCGTGCCCGTCAGAGCCATACCCAAGACAAAAACAAAAGAAACCAGATAAATTAATTTTTTCGACATAATAGCACTCCTTACAAAAAGTTAAAACTACTGTACCTGGGATACAACCAAGATACCTGTTGTTTCCAACAAACAACTTTTGCTGCGCGGCTATTTCACAGAGCAGCACAAGCTCAATCCTAAGTTTTTTAGAACTTTATTCCAGTAACACAATAAATTGCCAATTACTGTGCCGGTGGATACAGCCGGATATCATCGAAGTACATCATGCCTGTACCGCCAGTAACCGAGCTAAGGCCAAGAGTAATCGAATTTACATTTGCAAGGTTGACGCCCTGGTCGGCAAAGGCCTGGAGGTCGATATTCCATTCGGTCCATTTACTTATCGATGCTGCATCCGGATTATCATTATTGACTTTGGCGTTGCCATTGAGAGCGATATACAAAGTCTCAGGGGAATTGGATGCTTCACCTCTAAACCAAATCGTAAGTGTGTTGACACCTTTTACAGTCCAGTCACGATTGGAGGTCAACGTCAAAGTAGCCTCGGATTTACCAACCGCATTGTCATAGGCCATCGGCATCGATTGAGAACCGCTGTTAACGATAGTCTGCTCGGCAAATGGAGCATTAAGGTTACCAACAACCGAACCGTTCGTTGCCGGGCTGTCGAATCCGTCTATCCAGGCCAGATATATCCTGTTGGAAGCCGGGTCACCTTC
>CAZIAN010000635.1:0-2900 GCA_964537355.1 uncultured Pirellulales bacterium
CTGCCACGGATAATGAGTGTCACAAGCATAGGTAAGATGCGGAGTTGCCGCCGCTACATGCGCCATGGCCATCAAAGATACGCCCAAATGACTGTTGGAATGCATCGACAACCCGATACCAAATACCTTACATAGATTTGCCAGATGCCGGACTTGCCGCATCCCTCCCCAATAGTGATGGTCACAAAGAATAACTTGTACGGCATCAAGTTCCAGAGCACGTGGTATGTCTGCAAACGAGGTGACTACCACATTAGTTGCCAGGGGTGTCTTGATATCCTCTGCCATGAGCCGTTTTCTGACTTCAGCCATATTCTCAAGCCCCGTAGTCGGGTCTTCCAAATATCCGCCTATCGAGAGTTCCTGGGCTAATTCTTTACCCACACGCACCGAGGTATTGACCGTCCAGGCTGAGTTCGGATCGATACGCAAAGGTACTTCGGTTCCGAGTTCCTGGTAGAGGAGCTTTATCGCTTCAATCTCAATATCGGGTTCAAGCACGCCGCCTTTGAACTTAATTGAGCTGAATCCATATTTAGCGATCATTTGTTTGACTTCCCGGACAAGTGTATCCGGAGTCATGACCTCGCCATATTCATCCTGTCGCAGGTCGTCACCTTCTCCACCGCCACCGGCGTGTTTGAAAAACGGATAGGCGGAGAAAGCGACTCTGTCCCGTACACGACCACCGATGAGATCACATACAGGCTGGCCAACGGATTTACCTATCAAGTCAAGGCAGGCCACTTCGATAGCTGCATAAGTTCGAGTTGTTTGATCAAGAGGATTTTCACCGGGCACAAGGTAGGTCTGGGAGCGGCCGATTCCGGAGCCCTCACCTTCAACCATCGAAGAAAGCAAGCCGGTCAGCCGGTAAGGATTTTGACCAATAACCTTTGGGCGGACTGCCTCGAGTGTGCGAGCGGGAACTTCTCCACCGTATGTCTCAGAGATGCCAATTATTCCGTCTTCACTTTCTATTTCCAGAATCGTCCGCAGAGCATAGGGCGCATGAAGACCATAGGAGCTGCGCAAAGGTGGGTCTGCGATAGCGATGGAGTGAACACGCATGTCGATAATTTTCATTCTGATTCCTTACTTTATTTTTTATCGATATTGTTAAACCAGCGGGAAAAGACGTGCCAGAATCATAATCACAAACAGGCCAACAATTCCCATCAGCGTCATCATCGTCGAGCAGGTCTTCAAAGTTTCACCTTCGGTCATACCAGACATCTTGCATATCACCCAGAAACCACTGTCATTCATCCATGGAATGAGTTTTGACCCACACCCGATGACCAGCGCCAGATAAACCGGATGAAATCCCAACTGCCCGCTGCCGGCCAGACCGCCGAGAATGCCGACCGCAGTTATCATGGCAACCGTTGCGGAACCTTGAGCGGTTCGTACAATAGCTGTTACACAAAATGCCAGAGGAAGTACGGCTATGTGGTAAGAAGAAGCCAGTTCCTGAATACGAAAACCGATACCGGTCTGCTGCAGGATTCCGCCAAAGGCGCCGCCGGCAGAGGTTATCAAAATGATTAAGCCGCCGCTTGAGAGCGCATTCTGAAGGAATATCGAGATATTCTTCTTACTGCCTCGATTCCACCATGCATAAGTCAATAAAGCAATTGCAGCCGATATGGTCAGGGCCACGTTGGGATTGCCTACATTATCAACAAACACTGCGATACTTTGCCACAATGGAGTCGTTGTCATGGAAGATTGTGTCTTCGACAAGGATTTGAAAAACGTCCCTCCGGCAATCAAAAGAAGGGGTAGAATGATGGGTAATATCGAAAGCCAAAACGGCGGCAGTGTTGCCTGGTCTTTTTCCGTCATGCTTTTAAGATCGGCCGCAGAAGTATCGGCTGTGTCCCTGAGAGGTATCGGCCATTTTCGATTTGCCCATAACGCATAAACATAACCGGCGCTAACTGTAAAGAAACCGACTACTATTCCCCCTATGATCATGAGCCCCATGTTTACAGAAAGTGCGCCAGCAACAAACAAAGGACCCGGCGTCGGCGGAACAAGAGAATGTGTCATGGTCGCCCCCGCCACAATCGACATTATATAGAGACCATAATTGCGACTGTTCCTGACTCCCATCGCTTTACCAAGGGGCATCATCAGATAAAAAACCGTATCGAAAAAGACAGGCATCCCGAGCAGGAAGCCGCTGCTTAAAAACGCACTAGAAGCGCGTTTTTCCCCCAGCCATTTTACCAGCGAACGGACAATTCTCTCGGCCGCACCGCTTTCAAGCAAAAACTTTCCAATGATGGAGGCCATTGCAATCAGAATTCCAATCTTAGTGCAGGTACGGCCGAATCCTTCCGCCACCCGCTGCCCCACGGAAGACTCCACCAGAGCAGTCTTTTCTTTGACCGTCATTTCTTTTTGATTTGCATATCTCTCCAATGCCGCTGATGTTGTAAGACTTCCGACAATCAGTGCTCCAAGTATCAACGCCAGAAATGCGTGCAAACGCAGGAGCAATATCCCGCCCAGCACAACAATCATGCCAATTAGCAGAAGCCACAGGGGATCAATCATGACGTGTTTCCTTTCACCCATTTGATACTGTGATCCCCAGTCACGGCTATAGTCTCAACCGTAGAATTCAATTTAAATATGGACCAGGGACCTTGAATAAAAGGATATTTTTCAATGACATTTTCGTTAATTTCAATTCCTATGCCGTGTCCATCCGGTAGAATAAGATACCCGTCGTCAATTTCCAGAGGCTCGGATAATATCTCGTCAGCCAGCGGAAAGGGATACATCACCGGATGTTCTCTGTGAGAGTAACAGGGGTATTCGAGCCACTCAACAACAGTTTCGGGCCAGCATACACCCAACTGCCCTGCCGTTAATACTTCCAGGGCCGT
>CAZIAN010000636.1:0-2886 GCA_964537355.1 uncultured Pirellulales bacterium
GCTTTGCCAGTTGTTCTTCAATCGTTTTAATGGCCTTTTCCTGGTCTTCAGGGCTCATAAATACGCCACGTCCGGAGCCTCCTCTCTGGGTCCTGAACTTCGCCCTTTCCTCCTCAGACATGTTCTGAAATCTCTCTCTCATTTTGGCTCTTTCTTCCTCAGAGAGGTTTTGCCGGCCTCCTCTGCGTTCCTGCTGGCCAAATGCGACCAATGTCACAGCCAGAATCATCAGAACGGCGACGGTAGGAATTAGATACTTCTTCATAATAATATTCTCCAAAAAAGATTAAAGGTTACGATCCGATTAATTCACACTCGGAAAATAGTGTTTTGCGGATCTGTTCGCGTCTGTTATGTATAGACGCAGATGCCAAACCTTTTATTGCGATAATCTATAAAAAGTTCATTTTTAAGATGCCGGAGAACTTACGGGCATGTGTCATAAGGTATCACACTATAGATGTGAAAGATAAGCCCACGGCAACAGGCAGGGGGGGAGAGCCTATCCGGATAGGCTCTAAATTGCGCTTTTAACTTCAGTTAAGAAAGCCGAAATATCAGAAAGCATCTTATCTTTGTCGTTGAGATTATTTTCTATGAGTCCCACGATTTTTGAGCCGATTATGACTCCGTCGGCCCCTGCTTGAGCGACGGTAGCCGCATGTTCTGCTTTGCTGATTCCAAAACCTACGCATACCGGGACGTTTGTGAGCTTTTTCAATTTGCTGATCAGCCCATCGACCGTATTAGAAAGTTTATCTCTGCTGCCGGTGACACCCAAGACCGAAACGGTATAGATAAAGCCGGTTGTCAGCGAAGCTATCCGTTCCATTCTCTCGGGTTTGGTAATCGGTGTTACCATGAAAACCGTATCAAGACCTGCCGAGGCGGCGGGGCCGACAATTTCATCCGCATCATCAATGCTTAAATCAGCAATCAGGACGCTGTTGACACCGGCCTTGTGGAAATCGCTGAAGAATTTTTCTGTGCCGTACTGATAAACCAGGTTGTAATACATCAGCAGTCCGATTGGGACATCTCTGTAATCCTTGACCTGACGGATAAAATCGAGTGCCTTTGACATGTTTATTCCACTTTTCATTGCGCGGATGTCGGCTTTTTGAATTGTAGGCCCGTCTGCAATCGGATCGGAAAATGGGATTCCCAACTCAAGGATATCGGCTCCTGAGTCAATGGCTGTTTTTACAATGGCAAGACTCGTATCAAAATCCGGGTCACCTATTACGAAAAACGGTATCAGGGCCGTTCTGTTTTTTTCTTTTAGTTGCGAGAAAACCTGCTTGTATGTCTTCATCAATAAAATCCTTCATTTGTTCAAGTAGTCAGTAGTCAATTTCCCAGGGGCCGGCATTTTTCCACGATCGAAACATCTTTATCGCCCCGGCCCGAAAGGTTCACAACCGCTATTGTCTCCGGGTCCAGCTTGCCCTTTTGGCTTATCAGGTACGCCAAGGCATGTGAGCTTTCGAGGGCGGGCAGAATGCCCTCGCTTTTAGTCAGTATCCCGAACGCATCGAGCACCTTGTCATCTTCGGCCGCTACATATTCGGCCCTTTTCGTATCTTTTAATAGGCAATGCTCCGGGCCTACCGAGGGATAATCCAGTCCTGCACTGACGGATTCTGTATCATGAATCTGGCCTTCGGCATCTTGGAGCAGATATGCCTTGGCACCGTGCAAGATTCCAATCTTGCCAGCCACAAGTGTCGCGGCGTGCCTACCGGCGCTCACGCTTCTGCCGCCTGCTTCGACGCCAATGAGTCTGACGTCTTTATCATCAACAAAACCCGAGAAGATACCTATCGCGTTGCTGCCACCGCCCACACAGGCCACAACCATATCCGGCAGCCTGCCTAATTGTTCGAGGCATTGCTGCCTGGCCTCTGTGCCGATACAGCTTTGAAAATGTTTTACTATCGTGGGGTACGGATGCGGCCCACAGGCTGAGCCGAAAAGATAAAACGTGTCGGTAACGTGGGCAGTCCAGTAGCGAAGTGCATCATTGATGGCGTCTTTTAACGTTCCGGTTCCGCCTTCAACTCCGATGACTTCTGCGCCGCAGAGTTTCATCTTGTGGACGTTGACGCTCTGCCGCTCGATATCTATAACGCCCATGAAGATTTTCGTTTCCATTCCGAACAAGGCGCCAATCATCGCGGTCGCCAAGCCGTGCTGGCCAGCGCCGGTCTCGGCAATAAGTTTTGTCTTGCCCATATATTTTGCTAACAGACCCTGTCCGAGAGTGTTGTTGACTTTATGTGCGCCCCCGTGCAGAAGGTCCTCTCTTTTGATATAGACCTTGAAGCCGACATATTCGCTGAATCTTTTAGCGTGGTAAAGGGGGCTGGGTCTGCCGGAATATTTTTTCGAAAGCTCAGTCAGCTCGGCTGTAAACTTCTGGTCTTCATAGAAACGATAAAAAGCCTCTTCTAATTCTTCCAAAACCGGTATCAAAACCTCCGGTACATAGAAACCGCCGTAATCTCCGAATCTGCCTTTATATTTCATATTTTATTCCTTGTGTTTCGTATTTATCCTCTAAGATGTTGTATATTTTTGAACAGTTTTTCCATTTTGTTATGGTCTTTTTTACCCGGTTCGGATTCAATCCCGCTGCAAACATCAATCCCGTAAACTCCAAAATTAACCGCCTGTGCCGCATTATCAGGATTTATCCCTCCGGCCAAGAATACACGCTTACCGATATGCCCAATTATATTCCAGTCGAAAGTTAGTCCTGTACCGCCGTATTTCTGCGGGTCGAAAGCATCCAACAAAATAGCATCCGTAAAAAAGCTCTCCGCCTGCTTGATGTCTGTTTGTGTTTTTACGCGTATTGCTTTCATTGTCTTTACATTGTGCGAG
>CAZIAN010000637.1:0-2882 GCA_964537355.1 uncultured Pirellulales bacterium
GTACATAAAAGTGTACACGTTGTCAAGCCGTTTTTTAAAAGGGAATTTTTGATAAATTTGGCTTTAAGAGAAGGGGAAAGGCGACAGGCAAATAATGTTTGACAGACCTTTTTGTTAGGGCGGGGTCGGCATTTCCGTCGGAGGTGTTGACCCCATCATGACACTCCCATCGATTTCCCCTCCGCCATTTACAAAATCACCCACATCCAATCTTGATGGCTTCGTAAAAAGCCCAATCCCGTCACTCCGGCGAAAGCCGGAGGCCAGAACTGTTCGAAATTACTGGATTCCCGCTTTCGCGGAAATGACTGAAAGA
Source organism: uncultured Pirellulales bacterium (assembly GCA_964537355.1). GTDB lineage: Bacteria > Planctomycetota > Phycisphaerae > Sedimentisphaerales > Anaerobacaceae > NIOZ-UU13. Next base: position 317 of record CAZIAN010000637.1, read on the forward strand.
GACGTTTTTTGACTTTTCACGAGTTTATTAATCTTCAACTTCCTCATATTAAGGAAGAAGCCCTGTTGAATCTTGCTTTTTTAATATCAAAAAACATTTGACATGGCCTTCAAACAATGATAGCTTCTTTAACATGTTTACATTGTAAACATGTTAATGCTGATGACAATTTGAAGGAGAATCGCCATGGAAAAGCAAAAAGAAATGCCCCTCTCTAAAATGATTGATGATATCAAAGACATGAGAAAGATGATGGAGGCCGGGTCCCACGCCTTTCGGTATATTTATATGGCAAAAAACATACGCTTATTATTTTTGCTGGGTGGATTATGTGTTCTCATCTTCACCCTGGCATACCATATTCTATTAATTATTTACGATTCCCACTCCCTCATTCCAGGGGCTGTAAAACTCATGTATTTTTCCCTCATGATCCTTTCCTGTATATGTTTGGTTGCTTTGCGAACCCGATTAACTTTGGCTGCAGGCCGTAAGCTTGATGAAAATATGACCCTTTGGGGCCTCACGAAACTGATTATGTCTCATCCCCTTTGGATAGCGGTTATTCCTGTTATGGCAGTCTTCTGCTCTCTCCCCTTTAAGATGGCTCACTATTGGCCCGGTAGTTATTTTGTTTATTATTCTGCCGTGGCTTACGGAGTGATCCTGAATATGATTGGAGTTGGCATTCGTTCTATGGAGTATTCCATAGCTGGCTATTGGGCTATCATTACGGGCTTGATCGGGCTTTTCCTGATTATAATGCCAATCCATGTTGCCATAGCCTTCAATTTTGCCCCGGCGTTTCTCCTTTTTGCGCTGATTTCATATGCCAAAGGAAAAAGGGAATAATTATGGCTGAATCTGATTTTAACGGTCTGATAATAAATAAAGTCATACACGAAAGATCACGCCTTCTGATTTTAAGTTACCTGGCCGGTTCCGAAACAGGAAAAGCCACTTTCATGGAATTGCAGAAAACTATGGAATTTTCCAGGGGAAACTTGTCAATACAGATCAAGACTTTACAAGAGGCAGGATATGTCCGCATTACAAAAAGATTTAAAGGCAACAAACCTCAGACAACGATCGTCCTGACGGAAAAAGGGAAGGAGGCGATAAAACAGTATTTAAAAGAGATGGAACAGATTCTTGAAAAGATGAAATATTAAAAGGGGATGTTCGTGCAGAACGCGTAATAATTCATGTGGTCAGCTATGAACTGCAATTCGTTATATGGCTTATGGCAATCAACAACCTGGGATTCAGGAAATATAAGAGTTATGTTCCATCTGGCAAAAAATGAAGATTTGATACGCATTTGTTCATCCTTCACGAATTCAGGACTTTGGCAATGATGTTACACCAGGAGGCCGTCTTTAACTTAATTTGGCATATCAAGATGTTCTATACCGGAGCATGAAAGGATTAACAATTATGACAAATTGTATCACACAATTACTTTCATGCATTTTATTTATCGCCTTGATGAGGGAGGATAGCATGGCATGTACAACTTTCCAACTAAACCACGCTGGCCATGTCCTTATAGGATATAATTTAGACACTTTGGCGGAGGACGGGCTGATCATTGTCAACAAACGAGGTGTTTCGAAAACTGCAATGCGACCGATAATAGATGTCCAACTTTCCGGCATAGGGCAGCCGGCAAGTTGGACGTCTAAATACGGCAGTATAACGTTTAATCAATATGGACGGGAATTACCCTTCTGTGGCATGAATGAAGCCGGCCTGATTATTCATACATTGGCGAATCCTAAAGGCAAATTTCCCGTGCCTGATTCCAGACCCTCAATTTGGGTTGGGCAATGGGTACAATATCAGCTTGATAATTTTGCCACTGTTAATGAAGTTATCTCAAATGACTCACAATTGAGAATAGAGCTAACAAAGGAGCCTGTCGGTAGACATTTTTTTGTCAACGACCAAGAAGGAAATTGTGCAATCATTGAGTTTATTAACGGCAAGCAGGTCTATTACATCAATAAAACAATGCCTTATAAAGTACTTACAAATAGCATATATCCCGAATCCGTGAAATCCCTGAAACATGATAAAATACCCTGGCGTGACAAGGGTAAATCGATTGAACGATTTATTCGCGCAGCAAAAATGGTGAAAAGCTATAAACCAGGAGGGGCAAAATCGCCGCTTGATTATTCTTTTGATATATTGAAGAGTGTCAGTTGGAGTGAAAAAAGAGAACTGGGAGCCCTCAAATTTACCTTTGAAACAAAATGGAGCATTGTTTATGATGTAAATATTCTCCGCATCTATTTTCGAACGCGTGAAAACCAGAATATTCGGATTATCAATTTAAGGTCGTTTGATTTTTCCTGCACAACACCTGTCAAAGTATTGGACATAAACGCTTGGTTGTCAGGAGATGTCACTAAAGAGTTTATTGATTACACACAACAAATAAACCAGAATCTGATTGGAAACGCATTCAGAAAAACCCCTTACATTCTTCTGACTGGTATTAATTTGAAGCTCATTTGGTATATGATAAGAAACGGTCTTGGGAGGCTACCCAAGGTACTAG
>CAZIAN010000638.1:0-2880 GCA_964537355.1 uncultured Pirellulales bacterium
GCGAACCCCAACAACGATTTCGAATTTTGCAAAGGATACTATATTCGAATTTCCCCGACTGAACGAGCGATGAAAGGGCGGGTAACGAGGCTTTTTGTAACTCCTTTTGTGGATACTATGATGCAGATCATGCATGACCGGGGAGTTTATGAACTGGAGCGTTTCTTCAGCTATCACCGAACATTCAGCTATCCGCTTGCTGGTGAATTCAGTTTCGCAGCCCGGTTAGCCCTGCCCTTTCCCCATAAGTCGGCACTTACGAATGTTAGCCACCCCTGAGCGCGAATCCTTCACACATTAATTGTAACGCCGAATAGCCTTGCCACATTACTTGATGGCCAGGGGGGCCATCGCCGGCACGCCCAAGGTGACCGCCAATCTTTCCCACCATTTTTACCGCGTCTCCTAAACAGTCCGGAGGGCTGAGGCGTTTTTTTTAGCGTAGGCACTCAGTACCTTGATTTCCAGATCCGAAAACAAGACTTCGGTAGGCAATTCCGGGGTCTCTCTTCCCAAAAGAGTCATGAGCATAATTCGCCACGCAATAATCAGCTTGATCGCTATCGCCCGCTTGAGACGCTCAGCTGTCTTATGGGCCAGAGCTTCAACCGCGCATCCGCTCTTCACAACGCGATGCCAATCTTCGATGCGCCAACGCAGACAATACCACTTTATGCACTTTACCGCATCATCGATCGATTTTATCTCTATTGTCGTTAATAAAAACCATGCAATAGGCTCCGCCTCGGCTGGTGGCTTATCTTCACTCACATGGACAACCCATAATGGAATCGGAGCCTTGTCTTTATAATATGATGGAGGACTGAGTTCTACTCCTCTATAGCGAACGGAAACTTCCGCAGTGCGTGCCGCCCGCTTGGGGCGTGCTTTCTGTTTACTCTTTTTGGTCCTGGCACTTCGTCTGGGAACCTTAATCTTGAGCTTGGTCTGAATCGGTGATTGCCTTACCGTATCGAACAGTTTAGCTTCTCCGATAGTTTTCCTGTCAAACTGGGCACGTACCAGCAGAGCAACGCCGGCACAATAACAGCGCTGATCCTCAAACAGTTCAAAGAAGTCCGCTTCCCTATCCATAACATTGATCAAGGAAGTATGCGGCATCCGAGCTTTCAACTCCATACACGCACGCAGCGCCTCGATCCAACAGAAGGTCTTTTTCTCCTCGATGGGGATGGCCTTGGCCGGACGGGTATCACTTTCTGCTTTCGGCTCAGGAGCGCTACACTCCGCCCGCAACACTCCCAAAGGAAGCCCGTCAGTGGTTATCGCCAAAGTCGAATGCAGGTGCAAGCCTCTGCTTTGAGCACCAGTCTGATTTTTTCCGATTAGCCCCAAGCCTTTACATTCGTCCAGGTTGGTGTAGTTTAAATCGGTACCGTCCTGAATACATAACACGCTCTGCTGGTCCTTCATCCGTCGTATCGTCCGTTCGCGATGGGGCAGCAGAATATTGGACATGGTTACCGCTGAATCATCCGGCTTGTCGATCAACCGATAGTAGCCTTTCACTTTCGCCCAATCTCCTCCCGCAATGCCGCTATAAGCACGTCCCGGTTTCTCGGCTATGTCCGCGGCAGCCTCAACGAGTCTGAGGCTCAACCGATTGTCTCCCAGAGGAGCACCGCCAAATTCATTTTCCGCCCACTCTTTGCTATCGATGCCGGAACTGATGTTAAGCGCGTCTAAACCGCTGTCTTGCGGCAACCCCATTTTAAGACGGAAATCTTTTTCAAGAGGATACACATAAATGTCTTTTACCGTCTCAGCTTTCTTGTTATGACGGTCCTGCCTCCCCCGGCCCTTAGTACAGCCGATCTTCTGCCAGTTCGCAGCCCGATAACAGGTTCCCGAAAAATGTTCGGTATCCACAAAGCTTTCCACAAGCACCGGGCGATAGCCATATCGAATCTCGAAGTCTCGTGGAAATTCCCGAATCGCCATGCCGAGTAATCGAGAAGCAAGGTTTTTGCATCTTATACCGCAACGAATCAAAAAGCGGCTTAAGTTAACCACATGGTGCAAATTGGCTCGTCGAGTATCCCAGTCCCAGCCGATCCATTTATCCCGATCCTCCAGATTGAGCGCCGCCGAACTAAAACTTACCCCCCCCAGCCAGCCATGTTCCGAATCCGCAAGATACCGAAGCTGGCGGCCGACCAGCGGTCCCGCACCTCGCGGATGATCTTGAATCATCAATTCGTTCCAGATCCGCATATGCGCTTGCGACTCAACGGGAATTAATCGTAATTCACGTAGTTCCCCGGCCTCATCCGGAATTCCTTGTGCTTCAGGAACCGGTTCGGAAAGACGCCTGGGCACTTTTTTGCCCGATGTTCTCCAGGACGGAGGCAGAATAAACCTCCCTTCTTTTTCCAGTTCACGAATCGCTTTCAGGCATCCGCTCCGCTGTCTCTTGCCGCGCGGATCGAAAAAACCGAACTGATCACAGATTTTATCGGCCAGTTGCGTCCTGTTTAAGGTATCATTATCATCGAGCATGCTTTTGATCTGCTCAATGGCCTCTGTTTGCGCGAGTGTTCGTTTTATCTGGTTTTGAGTTTCCATGCCACCAAAATATCAGACATGGATAATTTTGTCCAGAATTTAATTATGGGGAAAGGGCAGGGCTAGGCCGGATGTGGAGCGCATTAGCTTCCGATACAACAAAAACGCCTCGCACTCTTCAGAGAAGGAGGATGAAAACGAGGGCAAGGCGTCTTGTTTTTTAAATCCAGTACGTTTTCTTTATACCATAGTGCGTAAAACAACTTTTCGAAACGCAATATTGCTGCTCTATCGACCCCACCCTTGTCAGGATAAGTCGGGCTGTCATAGCTCATTTTATTCTATCTGCTATTA
>CAZIAN010000639.1:0-1199 GCA_964537355.1 uncultured Pirellulales bacterium
CCGAGACCCCCGAAAATTACGATAGAAGAAAGAGGAACAACTAAAGCCCTTACCATTATGGCACGCTTGTTCCTTTTTCAAGTTGGTACTCCCAGAGGACATCGACAACATTATCCACATCAAATGTATCTTCTAAATTATTATTTACCGCAACAAACCAAATATATCCATCTGGACTAACAATCATATTGCAGTCCCAGGTATCTCGAGAGTTAGCAAAATTTCGGACCACAGGGTTACATTTCACAATTGCAACCGGACCTGGTGCAGAAGGTTGCTGTGCTGCCGCCAAAGCTGTATGCTCAGATAGTAATGTCGGCATAAAACCTACTAAGGCTGCTCCAATTGCCAATCCCACAATACACGAAACCAAAGACAATTTTTTTTCTTGCGTACTCATAATTAATCTCCTTTACTTTCTTATCTGGGTTTTCCATTTAACTTCATATTGTATCGTTTTGGAACGCCTCCCTGCTGATATTATTATAAACCTAAAGCCATTAAATCAAAGAAATAAATCATGATGAAACAGTAGAATCTGATTAATCCCATTTTTCGACCTTTAATCTGTAAGGTTTCTTGTTGTTAATACGACTCATTCTGAGAACCTTCCGCCTGTGGCGTTGGCAGGTTATGAAAGTATAGATAATCGACTAAGACGGTGGCCGTGATGAAGAAAGACATGCTGTTGGCAACTTGTTTTGGAATGGGAAAGCTCCCCTGGGCTCCGGGGACCTGGGCATCGCTGCCGCCTGTGGTTATGTACCAGGTTCTGGGTTACCTGGGGCCCGCATTCAATGTCTATGTGATGGGATTATTCGTAGTGGCCGGTTCTGCGATGTACCTGGGCGGAGCACTGTCTGCCGGAAGATCACTCGCTCCCCGGGCACAACGGCAGATAGTAGCCGACAAGCTCGCCGGACAGGGACTAACAATGTTTATAATCGCTCTGCTAAGGCCCGTCGAGATCTGTAATTCCATGGCCCTGGGTTTTGCATTGTTTCGTCTGGTCGATGTTATCGCTGTCGACTTGTTCGAGCGGCATTCTGGTGCCGATTCGGATTTAAGAATCCTGATGACCACACTGGCAGGCGGTGCCGCCGCAGGTATTCTGTCCGTTGTCGTCATTCACATGCTGCCGGCTTATTTTGCCTAAAGTGAAAATGGCAAGATCGATCCAAATCATATAGATCACAATA
>CAZIAN010000639.1:1299-2880 GCA_964537355.1 uncultured Pirellulales bacterium
CAATATCTATAAAAACTTCCTCGTAGCCTTTAAGCTCACTACTATCAAAATCCTGTTCAATTGTCACGGACTATTTGGGAAATCCGGGACAATAGTATTGAAAAACCGGAAATATTAAATCACCTGCGGTGCGGGGGGAGAGAGGAAAAAGCGAGATATCCGCAGGGGCGTGAAAAGCTAAATGGTATTTTGTTTTTCAGTAGTCCTTAAATCTTCTCATCCACTGTGGCCAGTCTTCTGGTGCGACACCGCCGGCCTTGGTCCAGGGGCCGTTTGTATCATAGTTGCGATGCCATTTCAAAGTCCACAACTCCTTGAGTCCAACTCTTCTGACTGTCCAATCCAGAAAAGTGGCATTTATAAACCCATCGTGCCGGTTGATGCAGAAATGCAGCATTTCGTAATTGATACCCAGCCACTGACCATCAAATTGAGGAGGTTCACCTCCGATACCGGATTCGTACGGCCCACCGCCTTTCCACATGGTATCGGAGAAAATTGGTGCTTTATTTCCGCCCTTAACATTGGGAGTATTCCAATTCCATTTAGTTGGGCGGCCTTGAATCTCAGTCAGTCCCGGCCGGCTGTTAAAAGTCCAGTTATTTGACCCATAGCTGCATTCCTCCTGCAGATTGTCTGGTCCACCAATTGCCATTTGATAGGTGTTAAACGGACCGCCATACACATTCGATCCCCTGTCGCTTCGGGGAGGTTTCGTGGCCATCGGGCATCTAAGTATATCTGACTTTGTCTCCCAATAAGACCTCAGCGGGTATATCCATGATCCACGTATGTTCTGGCCGAGTGTGTGAAATGGGAAATAACCATTGTTATCATCACAATAGATCGCCCAAATCTGGCCCCATGATTTCAACTGCGCCTGACAAACAACCATTCTAGCCTGTTTCTTCGCTCGGTTTAGTGCCGGCATCAATATTGCCATCAGTAACGCAATGATAGCAATCACTACTAAAAGCTCTATTAGTGTAAAGCCATTTCGTTTACACATAACGTTTGCTCTTCTCTTTCAAGCCAATGAGTTTCGCTGGTATGTTTGTCTACCATAATTATAACAAACTCGAACGTATTAAAGCAAGTAAACAAACTGAAAAGCCTCCACGATGTGGAGAAGGGATATTAAGACTCACGAAAGGGCTTGAAGACGATATTTACATCAAATATTGATGTATCCGAAATTCCTTGGAGATGCCAAAGTATGTAGGCCTCGTTGTATCGCACCAATAACAAATAGAATTATAATCATCCCTCCTGTTACTTTACGAAATCCCCTCCAATGCATCGTTCATCGTAGGGGCAATCCCGTGTGGTTGCCTGTATATGCTATATAATCTCAACCCAAATAGTCAATATTCAATAGAAAATAGTAAATTGGAACGCTGGCCCAAGGTAGAAATGCTATATAATTCGTTATTCCCGCAAGCGCCTGCCCTGTCTGTCCCGAGTTTATTGAGGAAAGCAAAGTCGAACCGGAGGAATCTATTTAAATCAGTATATCCCCCTTTCAACCTATAAATAACAATTAATATGATAGCTGATTTAATAGAAGGGCTGCAAGTGGAT
>CAZIAN010000640.1:0-2864 GCA_964537355.1 uncultured Pirellulales bacterium
TATTCATTGTCAGGTTTTTAATTTGGATAACATGGAGACTGAAAATGGGAAATTGTTATAATTCAACGGTTGTAAATGCTCCGCGTGAAAAAGTCTGGGACTCGATTAAAGACTTTCATAATTTTTCATGGGCCGAGTCAGTAATAACGAAGGTTGACGTCATCGGCGATAAAACCGGCCGGGAAATCGGCGCTGCAAGATTATTAAACGACGCATTTCTTGAAACGCTCGTATCGGTTAACGAAGATGAATATACCTTTACCTACAGCATAGATGACGGCCCGGAACCGCTGTCTAAAGATGCGGCATTAAATTATTTAGGCACCGTCCGTCTTTATCCGGTTACCGACTCTAATGAAACATTCGTCGAGTGGACTTCCAGCTACGAATCAGACTCCGAGCAAGCGGTCGCCGATTTCTGTAATCCGATTTACGTCGCCCTGCTTGGCGCCATGAAGTCGTTCTTTGCATAGCTGAAAAACAACAAATCCCCGTGCCAAGGAAACATTGAAGCTGCAAAGGGTGCCACGGTCAAACTTGTCTGGCCGTGCGCAAACGCTAAGGTGTGCAACTTGTTGTACACCCTGAATCATTGAATAAACCTCTTGGCACGCGAAAGAATATCTTCCGGCGTTTCCTCCGGCTCGATATCGAGCCATTGGACATTCTTAAAAGTCTTGAACCAGGTGCGCTGATTCTTCGCAAGGCGTCTGGTGTTCTTCTTTATTAGTTCGACTGCATCTTCCAGTTCAATTTTGCCATTCAGATATTCTATTATCTCAGCGTACCCGATAGCGCATCGCGCCTGTTTGCTCAAAGGCTTCTCTTCGCCTAACAGCGCCTTGACCTCATCGACAAGCCCGGCCGCAATCATTCTTTTCACCCTGCTGTTAATCCGCCTGTTCTCCTCGGCCTTCTCCCGCCGCAGCCCTATTATCGTCCATTCGTGCCTGGCGTCGGAATCATCCCATTGCCTCTGGAAACTCGATATCGGCTTGCCCGTAATCCGATGAACCTCCAAAGCACGAATGATACGCTTGGAATCGTTGGGATTTATGCGCTCGGTGGCTATCGCATCTATTCTCGTCAATTCCTGATACAATTCCGCCAAACCCTGCACCTCTGCCCGCTCCTGCAGCTCGGCCCGTATCAGCTCATCGCTCCCCGGCCCTTCGAATAGGCCGTACAGCAACGCCTTTATATACAAAGCCGTCCCGCCGACCCCAATAATCTCTTTCCCCCGCCCCCTTATCTGCTCCATCGCCCCCAGGGCCCGCTCGCGAAAAGCCCCCACACTGAAAGAATCGCTCGGCTCGACAATATCGATAAGATGATACTTGATTGCCGGGCATGCCTCCTGCGGCGGCTTGGCCGTACCGATATCCATCCGGCGATAGACCTTCATCGAGTCAATGCTGATTATTTCAGCACCCTGACTTTCTGCCAAATCAAAGGCCAATCGCCCCTTGCCCGATGCGGTAACGCCAAGAATTAAAATCATTTTAAAATTGCTGTTTACTATTTATTGTTTAATATTTACCATTTTCAATAATCTATAATCAATACTCATTTGTCAATAGTGAACTCTCAGGAGAGATTCGAAAATCGTATGTCAGCAATGGACTTTAATGCCCGGTTATCTCAGAAAGCTCAGTTTGTTAATGACCTGCTTCGCCGGCTGTTAGCCTCCCGTCAGATAGAAGGCCGGTTAAAAGAATCACTCAGCTATACACTCGGCGCCCCGGGCAAGCGCCTTCGCTCGGCGCTCGTTTTGTGGTGCTGCGAGCTTATCAGCGGCCAGACTAATCACAACGCCGAGATCGCCGCCGCCGCCATTGAAATGGTGCATACCTATTCGCTTGTCCACGATGATTTACCCGCAATGGACAACGACGACATTCGCCGCGGCCTGCCAACATGCCACAAGGCCTTCGATGAAGCTACAGCCATCCTCACAGGCGACGCCCTTCTAACCCTCGCATTCGAGATTCTGGCAAAAGAAGTCGATGACCCTGCCATCGCCGTAAAACTAATCAGTCAACTTGCTCTGGACTCCGGCCCCTCCGGCATGATTGCAGGGCAAATGGCGGATTTGAAAGCGGAAAAAGTCGGCGGAAATAAAGAGCTTCTCGAATACATCCACACCAACAAAACCGCCAAGATGTTCCGCTGCGCAACTGCGACCGGAGCAATCTGCGGCGGCGCGACAGACGAACAGCTCCAAAGGCTTAGCGAATACGGCCTCAAGATTGGCCTTGGCTTCCAGATTGCCGATGACATCCTCGACGTAAACGCATCCAGCGAGCACCTGGGCAAGACGGCCGGTAAAGATGCAAAGGCCGCCAAGTGTACCTACCCCGCCATCGTCGGAATCGAAAAGGCAAGACAACTGGAAAAGAAGCTCGCTGAAGAGGCTATGGCCGCACTGATACCCTTCGCAGAAAAAGCCAACACCTTAAGACAACTCGCAATGGCCCTCCTCAAAAGAACAAGATAATCCCACTACATCAGCACACGCAAACAACTCAATCAGACATTAATCACTCACCTGCCCCCTTGATTAAAGTGCCTTATACTCTAAGGGGGTCAATAATCAATCGAATGGATTTATACAGGATGATGATATGGAACCTTACGATTTCGCTCCTGAGAAACCTGATCCCGATGTACATGACAATAAGCCTCATGGTTATATATACTCAGGAGATGCTCGCAGTCCGGATAACTGCATTTCCTGTCCTTAGCCGAAGTCTTTAGTTTTTTTGCCATCGTCACTCCTATAAGGTAAATCAATAAACAAAAAAAGTGGTAAAGGTTAGTTGTCTTCGTCTGGGGCCTAAAGATTTCCAATCTTTATGTAATAT
>CAZIAN010000641.1:0-2863 GCA_964537355.1 uncultured Pirellulales bacterium
CGCCATATCTCTTCATAGAGTTCATATTTTCTTCCATCATCAACGTGATGTATCGAAAAACTCGATACAATGACATCAAAGCTGCCCAATAGTGATGGCAGAGGATTGTTTATATCATGTTCAATGACTTCAACACGTTTTTTCTTTCCGTATTTGTCTCTAAGCTTCTTCAGCATGGGAGGTGAAAAATCTAACGCAATTCCACAAGCATTATGACACTTCAAAAGACAGAGATCTAACAACCTTCCATTTCCAGCGCCAATATCAAGAATCCTCACAGCTTGAGTAGGTACTTCCTCCAGTAGTACCGATTCTCCCTCGGTACGATGTGGTATTTTGTCCGCCCCAGCTAAATATCCCAGAGCATGTTCAACTGATTTCCATTCTCTTGACATAATTAATAATGCCTCCATATATGAATTTTCTATTCATGTCGAGTGCAAAAAACGTTAATTATATGTCAGAAACTATGTTTTGAGGAATAAATCGTTTTAAACTCTGAAATTGCTTATAAATGATGTCCTAAGCACATTTTACGGCTTTTATCCTTTGATATACTTATTCAAGAAAGTAACGAATTCCGGGAAGAAGGATTCGAAGGTGGGGTATTTGTCGCGCTGGTTATCATAGGTCTTGAGAAAATTGCCTGCATCTTCCACCCAGACGAATCCAGCTCTGTTCTCAGACTCAATAAAATATTTCAAATACATTGGTTCACGTTTATGACGCACAAAACTCATGACACAGGCTATAGTCGCAGTTTCGTACATCAAGGACTCCCACTTCTGATAGCTTCTCATACTCATAGCCGCCTCGTGAGCTGCAAATAGTTTTTCTCCGGCTAGCCTTAATCGCTCCATATAAAAGTTAATTTTTTGCAAAAACACAGATATTTCTTAACAATTTTTAGTGTCGTATCGGATTGAGACGGTGAGACAGAAATTCCAAGTAAACCGCTAAAAAAAACAGTCCACCTCACGATTTTCTATAGAATTTCTCTGAGAGATATTTATGACATGTTGAAGCTACGGTAGTACTGTTGAAATTGAGATGAAATTATGTTATTATGAGACCTGAAGATTACACTTTATGTCTCAAAAACTGCTTTTATATCTAACTTTTGTTATCTTTGTGCCTGGTCTGGTTCTGACAGATACAACCATCGCACAACCAGCGAACCTTTATGCCCGCTGGCCGCTCAATGAAGGTGAGGGCGAGATGGTATTTGACATTTCCGGCAACGACTTGCACGGGATGATTCAAAATGCCGACAATGGCCTTGGACTTGATGGCTCAGTTTGGGTCGAAGACCCGGTACGTGGAACCGTCATCAGTTTTAACGGCACGGCGGACGGTGCTTTTGTTCGCGCCGGAGAAATTCCTCAAATGACACTGACCAACGACTTTACCTGGTCTTTTTGGGCGAAACACAGTGCTGATAACACGGCGGACAACGATATTATTCTCGGTAATCGGATGGACGAGAATGCAGTCGATTTTGTGCCGCGTCAGTTCATTAAGTTCACTCCGACTAAATTCGAGTGGCACATGAATGGCAACGGCAATGACAATCTGGACTATGACGACATTCCCGCCGACGTCTGGCTCCACCATGCGGTAGTGAAAGCCGGAGATCAGTTGACCTATTACCGCAACGGCGTTGAAGGCATCTCAGGAACATTCACACAACCGCTTGACGTTCCTCAACCACTTTTCTTTGGCGGTGACAACGAGGGTGCCGCCGGAGAGAATTGGAGCGGATTGATGAGCGATGTGCAACTCTATACCCATGCGCTAACCGCAGATGAGGTTCTGCAAGTTATGGCTTTACCAGTGGGACCTGTGATCAGAACCAGCGCCTATGGGGAAATTCCTTCAAATAAAGCAATAGACGTATCCATAGATACCGATCTGAGCTGGACTCAGGGCGATTATGCCGATACCCACGATGTGTACTTCAGCACAGTGTTCGAGGACGTCAATGATGCCGACAGAACCAATTCGCTGGATGTACTGCTTAGCCAGGATCAGGATCCTAATATGTATGACCTGGACAGACTTGATTACGGCCAGACCTACTATTGGCGAATCGATGATGTCAATGTGCTTCTGACCAGTTCGACGGTCTTCAAGGGCAAAACCTGGCAATTTACGACCGAGTTGTTTGATTATGCGATTCCTGGCGACAGGATAACCGCGACAGCTTCAAGCCAGTCTGAGGAGAGTGGTGGCCCTGAGAAGACTATCGACGGTTCGGGTTTGACTAGTGTTATGCACCCGATTGATACCAGGGATGATACACACTCCACTAAAATTTCAGATATGTGGGTCAGCAGCAAAACTGACATGGCACCGTGGATTCAGTATAACTTCGATAAGCCCTATAAGCTGGACAGTATGTTGGTATGGAACTTTAACGGCATTTTGATATGGAACATGCTTGGCCTAAAGACTGTAGATGTCGAATATTCAACAAACGGTGGAACAACCTGGCAATTACTGAGCAATGTTCCCGACTTTACTAAGGCAACCGGTACGAACGGTTACAATGCCAATACAATCGTTCCATTTGGTAACTTAGTGGTAAATGCCGTCAAACTCACCGCAGCCAGCAATTGGTCAGAAGGCATATCTTCACGCTGCGGTCTAAGCGAGATTAATTTCCTGACCATACCTACATACGCATCGGCGCCTAATCCGCCGAACGGAGCGACAAATGTCCCCGTGGATACAACCTTATACTGGAAGGCAGGTAGAGAAGCTGCTCAACATAAGGTTTATTTAAGTACCGATGAGGCGGCTGTGGCAAGTGGTACAGCAACCGCCATGACTGTGAGCCAAGTTGGCTATAAATTAAATTCAC
>CAZIAN010000642.1:0-1360 GCA_964537355.1 uncultured Pirellulales bacterium
TATGAAAGAAAGCTTGATATACAGTAAATATTCTTTCCCAACGAACGACAAGTCTCTTCGTTGTAATAATGCTGGACGACTTTCCTTCATCTTAATGCATCTCCTTCATTTCGAATAGATTGTCGTATTTCCATGTTTGTTTCCTTAGGCATAACGTTTTAAATCACCCTTGAGCTGAAGCCGGCGGCTTCCGGGAATAGTGTGCATTCTGTTGTTGGGCCTATGTGCGTCTTCTAATTTCCTTCAGAAAGGTTCTCACATATCTCACGGCCGATAGTATTAGTGCCAAACCAATACATATATACACAATCGCCAGATAATGCTTCGGGATTGCTGAATGGCGAAGTATCGTCCCCATTGCAATCATGAACAGAACAATCAGATAGCTTTTCCAAGGCATAAAGGAGAACAGGCACCTCTTCTCATCCACGGGTAGTATTCTTGATAGATTCTTATCTACTATTTTCAGGAATCCAAAATGGTGAACAAACAAAGCCAGAACCACCCCGATGCCCGCGAACACACTGCGATTCACGTTTGGGGCCTCCAACAGCCATGATACTGCAAACAACAGAAGCATGAAGCCGACACATAACCAAAGCCCCCCTGCAAGAAACAGCAAAACGACTTTCGTTACCGCAGGTTTATATCTATCCCATTTTCTCACAATGTGTCCTATGTCTATGGTCTATGGGAAATATATACTACAGAAGTCAGATTTTCAATTGAAAAATGATGCTCAGGACAGACGTCCCGAAACTTTCTTTTAGCTAAAGGATACAAACATAACACTTTAGCTTCTTATGAGTTCTTGCTTGATAGTTAGGAAGTCTAAAAAACCCGCGAGTGATATTGTAATTTATTGTTGTACAATGACTTCCCCACGCATTTACGGAAAATGTCAACTGTTAGACCTATAATAACCTGCACAAAAACAGGAACTCAACAAAGATATTTCTTGAAATGTCAAGGTGAATTTGGTACAATTAAAGGTGTCGTACGGAGAAAAGTATGCTTTTAAGCGTGTGAATGGGGAACGTCAGATCAAGGGGAATACTTAATATGGTAATGCATAGTATAGACATCCAGCCTCCTTATGCGAGAAAGAAAAGGGTGTTTGTTGCTAAACATAAGGACAGACCAAATAGTAATTATATTCAAAAAAGAGATTTTAATCGTCAAGGGCTTATAGAAAAAGAAACCTGGAAGTTAGATAATGGTCAGGCAATTATCGATTTGGATGAGGCGCAATATATTTCTCAGAAGGACGCCGAGGAACTTCAAATGCAAGCGCTTGAGCCATCTGCTTTAATGAAATTAGCTAAACAAAAGGATTATACCGGAAATAAGGGACGAATAT
>CAZIAN010000642.1:1370-2856 GCA_964537355.1 uncultured Pirellulales bacterium
GCTTTATAACAAGAAGATTTATTACAGCTCTATAATTGTTGACATAGTCCCTCCACTTAGCGAAGATTTCGAACCTGAGTATGATATTCGTCAGGATTTTGAGGATTTTAGAAAACCCTAAATCTTTTCTAATATTTTTCAGAAATAATTGTTGCGATTCATCACGTGCCACCTTGGCGAGCGAGCATTTTTTCCCGGTAATAGCGAATGATGGCCTCGCGATGACTTAGATCATTAGGAGGAACATTCGGTTGACGTATTCTGGGTGCATTGTGATCCTGATATGGCCGGGTGTTTGCGTTCCTGCTGCGCCAGGCTAAGAGTGCGGTCTCCATAGATTTGATTTCTTTACGGTATTGCGGCGACTCGTAGAGATTGTCCATCTCAAGTGGGTCTCGGTCCAGATCAAAAAAGAGATTCTCATTATTCGGGGCAGCAAGGATTAGTTTACGGTTCTTTGACCGGGCCATTACCTGCTTTCCTCCATTAGCTTCGGCGAAGATTAGTTCGTGGTCACCATTGGGGTCCTGAAGAGTGTGTTCGTGCATTTGGGGCCCTGGCTTGCAACCAGCCGCTCTACATATGGTTGGGGCAAGGTCAATATTGTTTACCATGCGCTGGGAGACCGTACCTGCGTGTGTATTCCCAGGCCACTTGACTATGAGTGGAACTTTGACTACCGGATCATACATGTAGTTGCCTTTGAGGATCATATGGTGGAAACCCATGAAATCTCCGTGGTCGGCGGTATATATAATTAGCGTGTCGTCGTAGAGGCCTTTCTGCCTGAGCAATTCGGTCATACGCCCAACGTGATGGTCGATCTGAGAAATCATCGAATAGTAATACGCCATAACTTGCTTGAGCACGGGCTCGGTCAACTTGTCGTTGGGGAAGTATCCATGGCTGAACTTGAAATCATGTTCGAGACATTTGCCAGTCCAGCCTGGCAGGAGCGAAAGTTTCTCCGGATCATACATCTTGTGCCATGGTGATGGCGGATTAAACGGGTGATGAGGTCTTATGAAACCAGCCATCAGGAGTTGGCCGCCCTGATCAGTCCATGAATCGAGTGTATCCATGGCCTTGTCGGCGATCCATGTCGTCGAATCATGTTTTTCCGGCAGATTGGAGACCAGAGCGCCGCAGGTGTCCCAATACTTTTTGGGTGCGTATTTACGATACTCACTCAACTGATCTTCGATATCGTTGTGGTCTATGAGTCCTTGACGCATAAGATAGCGATGATAGTCGTCGTCCCACCGCCCGGGACCATCCTGCTCGGCCAGAAGCAATTCACTGAAACCCACGTCCAGATAGGTTGGGGTAAAGTGCATCTTGCCGACTGCCTTAGTGCGGTAGTCGGCCATCCTTAAAATCTTTGGAAATGTGTCAATGTGCGGAGCCAGTGTGCTGCGATTTGTCCATCCGCGGTGCTCGTGGACGTATTGGCCACAAAGAAGCGAATACCGTGAGGGTGTGCACA
>CAZIAN010000643.1:0-2853 GCA_964537355.1 uncultured Pirellulales bacterium
CCGAAGGATGCACCGCGCCGCCACCTCAAGGCTGTGCGATGGAAACAATGGCGTTTAGTCAAATATGACGAAGGATGGCGGCTCTTTGATCTCAAAGCCGATCCCAGAGAGGAGCGGGACCTGGCAAAAAAACATCCCGATGTAGTAAGCGATATGCGAAAACGTTACAATGCATGGGTAGCTACGCTTCCACCTGTGATTCCGATGAAAAAAGGAGATGGCCAAGGTGGTGGACGCACTCCAAACGGCTTTGGATGGGCCACGGAGGCTGACAAGGAATCTTTTTTTTGATCCGGACTGGATGAGTTTTAAGGGACTGCTGTTTTTTACTGTTGCTTGTCGCTGCTGAGGCAGGCTTTTATTAACTCTAAGTTTTTGTTTCAATAATTTGCACAGTCATCTTTTACTGTGCCGAAAATAGTTACCGGTTCAGGTTTCGCCCGGCTTTTGTGTCGGTATGTTATCATAGGAGCTTGTCCGGGTAATAGTTGAATACGGTTTAAATAATGATACAATGCATCAAAGCATTGGTAAAAGATTATGAATTTTCGGAGACTCACGGAGGAGTAAGACATATCGGCCCAGGAATCCGCATCAGCGATGGCTGCTAAGTAACGTTTCAAAGCCGTTTTCTTATCACTACCGAAATAATAAAGCTTGCCCCTAATTTTCTTGCAATACTGGCCAGTTGGATGTAAAGTGAGCGGGAATTTGTCAGAAGGTGTTTTTCTTTTGAAATCTGATTTTACCCTGGCTAGTATCCTCAGTTACAAATGATACAAAGTAAAAAATATACAAGCTATGTTGGTTGCAGTCGAGGTTGTAGAAAATGTAAAGGAGAAATTGTAGATATTTTCTAACTTCTTTTAAGTAAAGTATTTGGAGCAGTGGCAGAGTGGTTGATCGCGACGGTCTTGAAAACCGTTTTACCGAAAGGTAACGGGGGTTCGAATCCCTCCTGCTCCGTTAGGCAAGGTTACTTGATAGGAAACCTTTCGAACCGTAGGCCGCACATCTCATTCGTTTTGCTAAGAAGGAGACATAATATGAAATTTGTCAAGAACTTGTCGCTGATACTACTCATGTTGTGCATCATAAGCACAACGTACGCCAAAGATGAAGAATCATTTGAAACAGCACGCAAATCAGCAAAGATAGCCGGCTATTCCCTGAGCAAGACTCAGCGATGGCTACACGAAGTGGCACTAAAGCGAATTGACCCGGCAACAGGTCTGTACATCGCTGATGGCAATTGGAACTATCGTGACACTGCCGCCGACTGCTATCCTTTCCTGACCTGGGCGGCATTTATACTTGACTCCGAAGCGCTGAATGGCCCGGTAAGAAGCGTTCTTTATGCCGAACAGAAACTATGCAACCATCTTGACCGAATACCCCTCCCCTACGACTACAAGAACAACAAAAAGATTAATCTGGATTATGATGAGATGATCTTTCAGGCATCTGAGTATGTAAAAGATGGCCTTATTGCGATTATCGAGGTTACGGGCAAAGATGAGTGGTTCGAGCGGATGAAGGGTATTGAAGAGGACATTTGGAAGCATGCCAGATATGATACCCCATACGGCAAAATCCCTTCCATGAACATCGAGGTAAATGGAGAACAGATACAGGCACTGGTCCGGCTTTACACCATGACAGGCCAAAAGAAGTTTCTTGAGTGGGCCGAGCGTCTGGCCGACTACTACCTCCTGCCCGGCAATTTCGTTCCTACACGCCTCCGGGACCACGGATGTGAGATCATTGGCGGGCTCGGACTTCTGCTGGGCGTCGAATCTGAGCACAATCCCCGAAAGGCGAAGATCTATCAGCCGCTCATCAAGAAAATGCTCGACGAGATTCTCAGACGCGGTGTCAACGAAGACGGCATCATGTTCAATACTCTGGACAAGCCCGACAGTCGCTTGTCCGATGGCTGGGGCTACAACTATGTCACCTACCTATGCTATGACATGGTCGTAGCCAGACCGGTGTACCGGGACTGGATTGTGAAGACCCTTGCTAATCTACAAAAGCCGAAATACAAAAACTATCAGTGGGAAGGTGACTCGATTGACGGTTTCGCCGACTCTATCGAAGGCGGGCTATACATCATGAATCGATACCCCGTCCCCGAAGCGTTGGCCTGGGCAGATAGTGAGATGGCCGCGAACGTGGTCTATTCCGATAAACCTCTTGCTACCGCGCCGCTGTGGGGCACGATGAAGTTACAGGCCAATGGTGTGCGAACAACTTTGATACACGCATTAATGCATACCCGCGGATTGATTGCACGGCCATGGCGAAAAGATCTAACACTTGGCGCGAGTGAAACCACAGACGGCCTTGCCATCGTGATGAGAGCTGCCGAGAATTGGACGGGACGGCTGGTCTTCGACATTCCGCGTCACCGTCAATACATGGGTTTTAAGCATGACTGGCCGCGAATGAATACACTACCAGAATGGTATGTTGTTAAAGCTAACAAAAAATACACTGTTAAGAACATCGCAAATAGCTTGGAGAAGATATATACCGGAAAGCAGCTCCACGAAGGACTGCCCGTTGAGTTAAAGGCCGGCCAGGAAAAACTTCTGCTAATAAAATGATAAATGTACAGTCTTGGTTTACCGGATTATACAAAAGAAAGGAGGCTTCTCAATATGACCTCACGTTGGTTAAGAATAATACTCATGGTCGTCCTCTTTGTTTGCAGCACCGACATATTGGCTCAGGCGGCTTCTATCAAACATTCCCCGTCAGATATGGAGGCGGACAGAGCGTCTTTGCGGGAGGATTTCCTGAAGCTTCGTTTCGGCCTGTTCCTTCACTTTAACATGGCTACTTATGTCA
>CAZIAN010000644.1:0-2848 GCA_964537355.1 uncultured Pirellulales bacterium
AGATTTAGTTCCAGAATTTGAGTTGGTCCATGCGTTTATCTTTTTCCAACTGCCACTTCACATATTTCCGAATCTTCTCCTCATCGAGGCCTGCGGCACTCACACAGTATCCTTTGGCCCAAAAGAGGCTACCCCAGTACCGTTTCTTGAGTTCCAGGTGCTTATCGAAAATCTTGATAGTGCATTTGCGCTTCAAAAATCGGATTATTTAGGATATTGCAAATTTCGGTGGAATTGATATATATTATGTGGTCTTCTTTGGCATTCATTTCCAAGATCTCCAGCTTTTTCAACTCCCATAGCTGTTTTATGATTTCCTTGACTGACTTTTCTACTGCCCCTTTCAAAATTCTGAATCGATATTTGGGACATCACACTATATGGTATTTGCACTGCCAGATTGCATGTGCTAATTTCTTAAAATCACTCATTGAATACCTCCTTTTATCTTTTGGGTCACCTACCTTGATATTAAGGAGGTATTAAATTTTAGTCACCACCATAATACCTGCTTAGCACAGCCGGGACCCACCAGTAAAACTGGTGGATTATGGTTTTTATTATAAAAAACAGGCCCCCATGATTCGTTGGCGCGTTATAGAAAATTCACTCCCGGCAGATGTGCGCACGGCAGTTTTACGAGTCGATGAACTTGCCCCATACGCCCCTGAATGGAAACTTTTGCGCTCAGGGAACACGCGGAGCATCTATCGATATTCTCCTCCTGAAAGAAACGGTCAGTCTTGGCTAATCAAGTGGGGCCATCACTATAATTTTCGCCAGACCTGCAACGCGCTTTTTGGCCCGACTGATGCTGATCGAGAGGCTGAAGCCATGCGCCGCGCATTAGAGGCGGGCATTCCCACCGTCCCCCCCCCGACTCACGGCAACAACTCCACTTTGGCGGCAACCACTTCAAACCATTTTGGTTACTGAATTCATAGCAGGCTCACGCGATCTGTTTACGATTCTAAAGGAAATCCGGTGCAACGCAACTAGCGTCAAGCAACTTCTATCAGATCTTGCCGAATTGCTTATTCGTATCCACCGTGCCTGTATTGTGCACAACGATCTCTCGGCGACGAATGTGCTATTGAAAAAAAATGGGGAACTGTATGTAGTCGATCTTGCAAGATGCGCTTCGCTATTAAGGAAATGGGGGAATTTAATCGGGACCTGACACGAATCGTGATCGACCTGATAGCAGCTGGAATTGCTACGAGAGACATTAATAGCTTGCTGGCATACTATGTTGAACGAATGGATATGCCCGCCCAGTCACGACGTATTATTCTCGAGCGCGTGCCAGAGAAGGCACTGGCCGCATGTCGCAGAATCGCACACAGAGCTTCGAGGAACTCTATCCGAAAAAGCCGCACCCTCGACCGTTTCCGTTACGGAGGGTTCCGAGTTTTCATGGTCAAAGGGCACGACGCGCTGTCTGCGCGCGGGTTTATCGACAGGAGGCATGAATCACCGGAGGATCTTGACCAACAGTCAACCTACTATCATCATGCCCCTTTCTGGTCCAGGAAAGAATCGTCTCTCTTCCGCGGTTGGAGAATGCGCCGCGCGCTACATTACTCAGGTCTTGGGGGGGATGAGGCCGTTGCTTTTGCACACCGATTCGGTTTGAAGCGGGAAGAATTGTTGATCTGTAGTTGGCCGCAAGATGGACGCTCCTTACGAAATGGACTTGCAGCTTCTTCCACACGGTGCCACATTCTTAAGACTGCGGGTCACTTTTTACGGCATCTTCACCAGATGGGGATGAATCTTACACGGTTCGACATCAGGAGTTGGCAACTCTGTGAAGACGTCGGTGGAGCGCCCTTCCTATTCACTACCGATCTCGATGCTTTTACATTTCTCCACGAAGAAAACCTTGGCACTCGTTTTCATTGGATTCTTCAATGGCTTCCTCATGCCATAACGGCCGGATTGACAAAGCGCGATCTTGCGGTTTTTCTGCGCGCGTATTGCGAGGGAAAAATCGACAGGAACCTGTGGGCTTTTTTTGAGGCAGCAACAACAGTGGAGCACAACCTCAATTAATTCAATATGCACTCACATTTTTCGCTTTGAGGCAACGATTGCCATGTGTTTTCCGCCTGGCAGCAAGGCCCATGAGTTCATCTCACGCAAACAGTTCGATTCTTTTTTGTGCAACGGTAATATCGTCGTGATTAAGCGGATAAACAGCGCCAGCGGTGTCAAGAGCAGAGCGCCAAACCGACGCCTCGACGACTTCACGGCTTCAATTTGCAGCCCTGCCCGTGCCAACGATTTGCGAATCTGTGGAAAGAAAATCGCTTGGCGGAGCCGAGCCGCGGGAATGTCGATCGTCTGAACAAAACGTCCCTCATTGGTCTTGCTCGTGAGCGATCCATAAAACAGGAAACGGACACGCTTCGCTATGTTTGAATAGTTGTTGAATGTGAGAAAGAGCTTGCCTCCAGTCTTGAGCACTCTTGCGAACTCAGTGATTGCACCATCCACGTTATAGAGTCTATGGATCACATTCGAGGCGGTTACATAATCAAATGCACTATCTTCATAAGGCAACTTGTCGTTCAGATCGACCTTATCGATGGGTACGCCTGGACCCTTATAGAGTTTAGGATCCACGTCGCAGCAACGCACATCGAATCCACGCTCGTAAAGGAATTTTGTCAGTGAGCCCGGTCCAGCGCCAGCATCAAGAACACTACCTGGTTTCTCCTGAGCCACAAGCCGCCGGAGAAGGATATGGGAGTCGCGTGATCCCAACATCCTCGGTTCATTCGTCTTGTTTGTCATTTCAATCCCTTCCGGATTCGCACCGGAAAATAATTATTAATATCCATCC
>CAZIAN010000645.1:0-2842 GCA_964537355.1 uncultured Pirellulales bacterium
GCACAGACATATTTCTTTGATGACTTCGAGAATCCTGCGGAGTCTGAGGGTAAATGGGAAGTGGTCACAGGGGATTGGCAGGTTGCCGATGGTGTATATCACCAGCTTGCCACGGCTGATCCGTGGCAAGCATCGATGGTTGCGGCGGACCAATGGAGCAATGAATGGGAAGAATACACCATCGAATTCAAGGTGAAGCCGCTTACTGAAGGAGATGCTCCTGTTAATGTGCTCTTTAGAGTACAGGATCCAGTACCGACGGTGTGGGCTGACCGTAATGGGCCGAGTACCCATATGTATAGATGGATAGTAAACGGATGGACGAATACGGAATCCAGACCATATATTTATAACGCCGGTTCGGCTGTGATGCTGGCTCAGACAAATAACTCGTTAGAAGTTGGGAGCTGGCATAACATTAAATTGGTGGTTACCAAGACAGGACTGGCCGGTTATGTGAATGACGTCGAAATGTTTGATGTTGAGCATGCTGAATGGACTACCGGCAGGGTCGGAATTCAAGCTTACAGCGGTATGATGGACTTCGACGATTTTATCGTATATGGACCGAGCGGCCGGAAAAGTTTGCCGGTTGCTTCCGGTCCGACACCCGGGGATGGTGAGCTTATCGAAGAAACCTGGATAAACATGAGCTGGAGGCCCGGGGATTTCGCCGTCTCCCACGATTTATATATCGGTACTGATTTCGACGACGTCAACAACAGTGCCGAAGGGACGTTCGCCGGCAACACGAGCAGCGTTTTTCAGGTCGTTGGCTTTCCCGGTTTCCCCATACCGGAGGGACTTCAGCCCGGCACGACCTACTACTGGCGGATCGACGAGGTCAATGACCTTGACCCGAATAGCCCGTGGAAGGGTAAAGTCTGGAGTTTTGCGATTGCTCCCAAAACCGCCTATGAGCCGAACCCGGCTGATGGTGCTGAGACTGTGGCTTTGAATGCCGAGCTTAACTGGACGGCGGGTTACGGTTCTAAACTGCACACGGTGTATTTTGGCGAGAGTTTTGAGGAAGTGGACAATGCGACGGGTGGTCAAGCTCAGGGAACCGAAACTTATACTCCCGGCCTGCTTCAAATGGCCAAGACTTACTATTGGCGAGTCGATGAGTTCGATGGAATAGATACTTATAAAGGCGATATCTGGAGCTTTCTTACAGAAGGAACTGTCGGCGGTCCGCAACCGGCTAATGGTGCTGTGGATGTAACGCAGTCGCCGATTCTTACATGGGAGCACGGAGTCTATGCCGATTCGCATCAGGTCTATTTCGGCACTGATAAAGATGCCGTAACAAACGCCGATACGAGTTCACCTGAATACAAAGGTTCCGGAAATCTTGGTTCGGAGAGCTATGATGCGGGACAGCTTGAGTGGGATACAGCCTACTATTGGCGGATTGATGAGGTTAATAACGCCAATGCCGACAGCCCGTGGACTGGCCCGTTATGGAGCTTCACGACTGCCAACTTCCTCATCGTAGATGACTTCGAGAGCTATAATGACCTTGATGAAGGTGACCCTGCAAGTAACAGGATATATATTGCCTGGGTGGATGGATTCGATAACCCGGCGATAAACGGTTCTATCGTCGGCTATGCTAACCCTCCATTTGCCGAGCAGGCTATAGTTCACGGCGGCAATCAGTCGATGCCTTTTGAATACAACAATGCTGTCGGGAAATCGGAGGCTACTTTGACATTGACTTCCACTCGTGACTGGACAGTGAACGGTGTCAACACACTAACAATCTGGTTCCGAGGCAGTTCTGGTAACGCTGCTGAGAATTTATATGTTGCTCTCAACGGTAATGCTGTGGTCAATCACGACAATCCTGATGCGGCACTGAGAACATCCTGGACCCAATGGAATATCGATCTGCAGACGTTTGCCGATCAGGGCGTGAACCTTGCCAATGTCACTTCGATTACCCTTGGCCTTGGCAATAAGAACAATCCGCAGGCCGGCGGTTCCGGTATGATATACTTCGATGATATTCGTCTGTACGCTCAATAACCGCAAAAAATATAAATGACATTATACGATTGATGATAGCCTAACAGTTGGAGATCGAAATTTTTTTGAAAAATTTTTAGTATATAGTCAAAGGACAAACAGCTTTTCAACTTTTTTTCAGGAGGACTATGATGTTTACATTCAATTATTTCAAAAACACAGGACTAAGAAATATGCACTGGGGATGTGTGCTATTGATAGTGTTGAGTTCAACCCTGGCAGCGATGGCGGACCTTGTGCTTTACCTGCCGTTCGAGGATGCACAGAATCCCGTTGATGCATCTGCGAATCCCGCTACAGTTGTTGTTCATGGCTCACTAAATTCGGTCGAAGGGAAGTTAGGTATGGGCCTGGAGTTTAACGGAGACAACGCCAACCGTGTTGAGGTTACTCATGCCGCCAAACTGGAAGGCATGTCCGCTCTGACTATCGCAGCCTGGGTGCTGCCACGGAATATAGCGAGCCACGAAGGGATGTGCATCGTCTCCAAGAGAATTACAACCGGGGACGCCGATTCTTACAACTTGTTCCTTTGGACAGGTCAGCTTATAGAAGCCCGGGTTAACTATGCGGGTATTATTCAGTCCACTACGGCCCTTGAAGATGATGTCTGGTACCACGTTGCTATGGTATTTGATGGGCAAGGTAATCCCGGCGAGAAAATGAAGATATACATAAATGGAATCCTGGAAACGAGCGGTGACCATCCGGACAATGCAGTGGATGAAGGCGGCGCCTCCTTGTGGGTCGGCGAGTTAGATGCTAACCGGGGATTCGCATGGGACGGTGTTCTGGATGAGGTCCGGCTTTA
>CAZIAN010000646.1:0-2839 GCA_964537355.1 uncultured Pirellulales bacterium
TAATAAATTAAGGGGCTAAATATCAGGGGAAGTACACGGGGAAAGGCCCCTTTCAAATGATTAAGGAAGAAAGACCCGCTTAATAAATTAAGGGGCTAAATATCGGGGGAAGCACACGGGGGAAGCATTTCACGGGTCAAAGCGTGCATAAAACTGCTAAACTCACGGGTCTAAAAGGCCGATTTTAGTCGGAATGCTGTTTGTTTTTTTGGAAGATAGTGCAAATTTTCTTTGACAATGCATCTTAAGAGTCGATAATTAGCGCAACTTGGTATGTTATCGGATGTATATGGTAGAGCCAAAGGATTGGCACCACGCAGTGCGCCTCTCGGCTTACTCAGGCTACTTTAATGACAAGTGAAACAAACTACGATACTGTATTTGGCAAAATGGCTATAGACCAGGGGCTTTGCACCGATAAGGAGCTTCAGCAATCGCTTGAGGAGCTGAAAAACCGCAGCAGTGCCGATCCTGCAATCCTACAAGACCTGATGGTGGAATTGGGGTATATTACCGAATCTCAGGCCGAGCGGTTAAAGACTGGCATTAAGGAGAGCAAGGCCGCAGCGCATCAGATTCCGGGCTATAAGATAGTCGGCAAGCTGGGGGCCGGTGCGATGGCTGTCGTTTACAAGGCAAGGCAATTGAGTCTGAACCGGATGGTCGCGATAAAAATCCTGCCAAAGCGATTCACTGAAAATCCGGAGTACGTCGAACGTTTTTATAAAGAAGGCCAGGCGGCGGGCAGGCTGAACCATCCTAATATCGTTCAGGCCATCGATGTCGGCGAGGCTGGCGGGTACCACTATTTCGTTATGGAGTACGTGGAAGGCAAGACTATAGCCGACGATTTGGCGGCCGGGAAGGTTTTCGAAGAAGCCGAAGCATTGGACATGATTATTCAGGTCGCCAGCGCACTTGCTCACGCCCATGCCCAGAGACTTATCCACCGCGACGTTAAGCCAAAGAATATAATGATAAGCAACAGCGGTACCATCAAGCTTGCCGACATGGGTTTGGCCCGAGCAACGACGGACATCGAAGCCGCACAAAGCGAGGCGGGCAAAGCTTACGGGACGCCTTATTACATCGCACCTGAACAGATTCGCGGCAAGATAGATATCGACGGCAGGGCCGACATCTACGGGCTGGGAGCTACGCTGTATCACATGCTGACCGGCCGTGTGCCGTTTATGGCCGAGGATTCCGCAGACGTTATGCGAAAGCACCTCAAGGAAAAATTAGTCCCGCCCGACCATATAAATACGTTACTTTCGGCGGGGGTTTCCGAAGTCATTGAAGTTATGATGGCCAAGAAAAAAGAAGACCGCTATAACAACATTGAAGAACTGCTGGTCGATTTGAATGCGCTTCGTGAGGGCCAGACTCCCCTTCAGGCTCATAAAAGATTTGATGTTTCCATGCTCCAACAACTGGAAAACGGAGATGTTGTTGAAAAGGAAGAAGTTTACAAAGAAGAGGCCGTTGCCCAGTACCGTATGGCGATATTGATTTTAAGCATAGTAACGGTCGTGTTCTTTGTGATTATTCTTATTCTGTGGCTTAAATAATCAATATCATAGCCGCCAGAGGCACTCCTGCCTGTTTCGGTGAAAAGGGGTGGCAGGAATCGCTTACGGCGGAGTCAATAATCATAAATATTGCCATCCCCGCAAGCTGTCAGCTATGTCTGTGAAGGTAAGTGAACGGGGACAAAAATAAATCAGCTTATGCCTCGAAGCGGTGCACATTTTTCGCCGGAGGAACTTGCTTGTGTCCTCAGCTATTACGACATCGGCATAATCCTTCAGGTCAAGCCCTTGAGCGGTGGTAATAAACGTGCGCCGAAAATGGCGATAGTTTCCGAACAAGGTAAATACCTTTTAAAACGCCGGCCTAAAGGAAAAGATGACCTATACAGGGTTACATTCGCACACGCAGTGCAAAGTTACCTTGCAACTAAATCTTTTCCGGTTACCTATCTGGTTGTTACTCGTAAGGAAAACAATACTATACTTCAAATGAATCACCATATTTACGAGCTTTTTAAATTCGTTACCGGCACACGTTACGACGGCTCGCCGGAAGCAACTACCGATGCGGGTCGAAAATTAGCTGAATTTCACAAGCATTTATCCGATTTCGCCTATGAGGACGCCTTAGGCGGATTAAAGGGGTGCTTCCATGACTCTTCGACCGTTCGCAGGCATCTGAAAATGCTCGGTTCCGACAGGTCCAATCCTAATCAAAAACTGCGGGGCACGGCCGATACACTTATGACGCTCTATAACGAATCGAGCGTCAGTGTGAACGAAAGCGGATTCGACTCGTGGAAACAGCAGGTCGTACACGGCGACTGGCATCCGGGTAATATGCTCTTTTCCAAAGACAAGCTCGCAGCGGTGCTTGACTTCGATTCGGTCAGGATTGCTGGGCCGATGACAGACCTTGCGAACGGGATGCTGCAATTTTCCATAATCGGGGGCAGGCCGAATCCTGCCGACTGGCCGGACTATTTTGACCAGGACAAACTCGTCCAGTTCCTCAGCGGCTATCGCGAAGTAATAAAGCTGGATAAAGAAAAGCTGGACTCGCTGATTGATTTGATGATCGAAACGATGATAGCCGAGGCGGTGCTGCCGATAGCGGCAACCGGGTTCTTTGGGCATCTCAGCGGTGAGGGCTTTTTGAAAATGATTCTGCGTAAATCGAACTGGCTTAATAAAAATCATAATAAGCTGTCCAAGGTAATTATTTAGGATTCGAAGTTCAAAATTGGGTTTGAATTGGCTTTGTTTTGGCTTAAATTGGCTTTGTTTTGGCTTAAATTGGGTTTGAA
>CAZIAN010000647.1:0-1309 GCA_964537355.1 uncultured Pirellulales bacterium
TGGACCGGATAATCAAGTTTGGATAAAATACATTCGATGTTTCGGGATATCCTTTTGACGAAATATAAAAAAAGCGCGGCTCCAGGGCCGCGTTTTTAAATCCAGATTGGGCGGTAACGCTACTCGTCTTCCCAGTCGCTGAAGTCGCCGAAGATATCAGGCTCATCGGCGGTGCTTTTTTCCGTCCAGACCGCTTTGCCGATGGTTTCATTCTGAATCGCCGTTTCGGGGAAGAAACCGTAGTCGCTGTTTACTCCGAGGCTTGATGCGCCATACGAGATATTCTCGACATTGCTGATGGTGATCCCCCAAGGTGTTGTATCAGACCAGGCAAGGTCGGCTGCATAAACCTCAACGGGGATATCAGCAATTTCGCCCGCTGAAATCCAGGCAAGATAACCTTCTTCTTCATGGCCTTGCGTATCTATCTTGATCGCCAATGTGGCAAGGCCATTGAAAGTTGACGCTCCTGAATTACTACTGACGATAGTTACATAGCATGCTGGGGGGTCCCCGTCGTTATAGTTCACAATACGGTATGTGTTCGTTACTTCCACCTCCACACCGTATGCAGAATCCCATTCCCATTCTTGAGAGGTGCCATTCCAGACTTCGCCCGTCTGCGTAAAACAGATGTGCGTGCATGCGCTGTTATCGGTCGTTGTAATGTTTTCTCTTGGCTCAATATCAATGTAGGGGAATACATTAAGAACAACATGTGGGGGCATACCATGAATCTTAAAGCCGGCATCGATCTCTTCAAGTTCATAGAAACCATTTTTGCCATCGTTATGCGATAACCTGCAGAACACTACAGTCGAGCTCCATCGATCGCCCCATTCTTGTTCGGATTTATGGCACTCATATTGCTCCCAAACAACGCCGACATAAGGGATAAAGGTGGTAATCTCGTTCTCAACAATGTAGTACTCATAGCCCTGATCAGCCAGATATGAGTCGACGCCGACATCAATTCGGGGTCTTTGGTTACAATAGCCGCCTTCCTCGTCGCTCAGAATCTCATAATCGCCGGGCCAATTTATAATATCATTCGCGCTTTCTTCCCCGCGCATGTAGCAGATGTCTCTTTCTTCAGCTGTCGTGTGCTCGAAATAGGTATAAACCACATGCAAGAAATCGCCATCGTCGGGGGTTCCCGCGTCATAAACAATATCCGGATGAAAATAGTGATCCCACTTCTCTGGGTCGGGGGGATTTATTTCTCCCGCCTGTACTAACTGGAAGTCAAGATTCATTGCGGTCTGTTCTTTATAACGGCAATGCCTGATCCTGTAGTGCACGTATTCCT
>CAZIAN010000647.1:1319-2839 GCA_964537355.1 uncultured Pirellulales bacterium
GTTTGGAATCATTGTATATGTACCTCCAAGGAGGTATACGATATCGACAACTATCTTGTATCCTTCATCGATGTGTGCCGTAACTGCCGGGTAGATTTGCACCTCCGAATTCAAAGCAGTGTCTACCTGAATCGGAGTGCTGGAGTGGTCGACACCACCGCTATCACGATAACAGGCGCTGAAGAAGATGTCTGTATCACCCGGATCGACGCTGCCCTGGTAAGCAACGATCGTCCCATGATAGCTATTACCCTGTGGCACACCGGCCTTTTTGATATAACCCGCCCTGTTATAAGGGTGCCAGTAATGCCCCCATACGACGTTTGTAACATCGGCATTTTTCTCTCTCGCCGCCGAATCGGCAATGCCTTCATCCTCATCAACAACCGTCCATGAAAACATCCTTGACAAGCCGGCGTTTGAGAAATCATCGAGACCCGGCAAAGCCGGATTCGAACGCCCTTTACAACCATGCAAAGCCATAAAAATGAGGAACATCGACACCGCGAGAAGCAGGTGATTCTTGAATCCCATGCGCACCATAGCTGACTCATTCAAGTTCTGATTAGAATATCTTAAATTCCATAAAGATTCTACTCAGACCGAAGGGAAATGTCAAGATCTAACAACGGTTATTTTGGAAATATTTTCATAAGGATAGCTGATATCCTATTGGTAATTGTTCTCGCTAATCTCAATAAAAACCTCAACTGGCATATTACCACCAAGTGCCCCCGGGTGTAAGTTTTAACAGGTATGCATCATATGGCCCGCTTGAAGAGTGATAATCGACGCCATCCCCTGGTTTGAAATCTACATCATCGCCATCAAACCAACCGACTGAGAATGTAGAATCGTCCGGAGCGAGACAAGACCCAAGGCCATTGGCCTGAGGGTTGGCATCCGCCTTCAGAGTGTGCCACCATTGTAATTCGCCTTCAGGGCTATATCTCATGAAAGCGCGGCCCCAGTCATTGATATATACGTCATGATCGCTGTAAACTTCTATAAATCCGCCGAAGAGCGCCCAAGCTGCAAATGCGCCGTCGTATGTCCCACTTGGAAGATACCTGCAGACGAATCCGTTGTATATATCACTTTGGGGCGTTTGCTCATCTACCCCGGGACCAGGATCAAAATCAATCGTTTGGTGGAATTCACCGATGAAGTAAACGGAGCTTAAGCCATCAAATGCAATATCACGGCCGGCGGCTTGACTTCCCCATGCATAAGCCCAGATAAGAGCACCTGAGTTGTCGAGCTTGACGGCAAAAGCATCATATTCATCTGGCTCAATGGCGGTATATTCAAGCGTTCCGGGGCCAGGGTCGAAATCAATGGTTCCTTCAAATTCTCCAGTTAAGTAGACATCATCGACCTCATCAACCGCTACCGAAAAAATAACCATTCCATCTTCATCAACCTCGGGTTTGCCCTGCCAGGTATGGGCGAGGATATAGTCACCGTTATTTTTAAATTTACTTAAAAACGAACCATATTCCCCCGCGGTGCCCTGCAGG
>CAZIAN010000648.1:0-2838 GCA_964537355.1 uncultured Pirellulales bacterium
TGCCGGGACACCGGTTACGACCACTTCAACCACACCACCTGCAGAATCACCTGTGGCTGCGATGCGGTTACAGGCATCAACCATTGCCTGAGCGGCATCTGTATCAGGACAGTTTACTATCGGATGCACGTTATATTTGTCCCGCACCGCTTTGGGGGAGAGCTTCGGGGCCTTGTCGCGAATAGCATCGATTTCCTGTTCAATCTCGGCTAATATTCTGGTTTTTTCCAGAAATCTCATGTCCATATTGATGCGGCCTTTGGCATATATCTCCTGATAAAAGGGGTCGAGGTCGTGACGCATTTTTTTGTAATTATTGGTGTATTGAAGGGCCTTGTCGGCTGCGATGTCGGGGCATCGGACGCCTGCTATTTCTCTTACATAGGAAAAAACTTCGATACCGCATTTCTTCAGGACTTTTTTAGCGACGTATCCGGCGGCCACAATGGTCGAGGTGTAACGTCCACTGAAAATACCGGCGCCAATGGCATCGTCATCCGGGCCGTACTTTTTGAAAGAAGCATAGGAGGCATGGCCCGGGCGTGGTGTGCGATTTGTGTCCTGGTATTGCTTGATGTGAATGAAATGGCGGTCCAGGTTGGGAATAAGAATTGCCAAAGGTGTACCATTTGTGTGATTTTTATTTCCTGCACCCTCGATAGTGTCCGCTGCATTTATGCCGGAATAGATAACCGGAAGGTCAGGCTCTTTTCGCGGGCTGCTCAATTCGTCGGCGCCGGGCTTCCTAAGAAGCAGGTCGCCGTATATTTCCTGTTCGGTCAGTAACATGCCTGTTGGTACACCATGTATTAGAGAACTCAGGCCTTCCTGGTAAGAACCTCCGGCCACTGTTACCTGAAACATTCGTCCAATGTGACAACCAATCATTTGTACTTATTCTCCTAAAATTATTGTTCGTATTTTTTTGATATTTATTCAGGTTACGGTGCAATGTTAACATTCAAGCACTTCCATATTTGCACCGACACCCTTCATCAATTCCACGTAACCGGGAAATGTCACGCTGATTGCCTCGGCGGTATCTATGGTGCATTGAGCATCCAGGTTCATGCCCGCCAGGGACAATGCCATTACGATTCGATGGTCAGCCCAGCCGTGTAGTTCAGCGGGTTTGGGCTTACTGGGGCCTATTATAAGGCCGTCCGGTAATTCTTCAACATCTATGTCCATTTTTTTCAACTCTTCGGCCATACATTTGATTCGGTCGGTTTCTTTGCTGCGTGCCTGGGGGACATTCAGCAGTTTGGTTGAGCCTTTGGCAAAAGCGGCGGTAACAGCCATAGCGGGCAGTGCATCGGGAGTCTTGTTCATATCAAGCTCGGCGCCTTTGAGTGTCGCAGCTTTAACTGTTACTGAATTCGGGCCAATACTAATATCGGCCCCCATTGCTTTTAGGTAATCAACCACTGCTTTGTCGGGCTGACTATCCGTAAAATCAAGCCCGAGCAGGGTTACCTGCTCTGCGGATATGGCGGCAGCACAAAGGAAGAACGTGGCACTGGAAAAGTCGGCGGGGATTGTGGCATCGAAAGCCTTGTAGCTTTGATTGCCTTTGATTTTGAATGTACGCATCTGTTGATTATCGTATTTGATCTGTTGTTTGTCGAGCCAGTCGAGCGTCATTTGTACATAACCCGGTTCGTTCAGCAAAGTTACATCTATTAAGGTGTCTTTGGACGCTAAGGGTGCGCACAAGAGCAAACTGGAGAGATATTGACTTGTGGTTGCGGCAATGGCGGTTTTTCCACCTGTCAGTTGTCCCGTTATTTCAACTGGCACTTTGCCATTGTTTTTGAGGCTTTTGCATTTGGCGCCGAGGTTACTAAGAGCATCCATTAGCGGCTCGACAGGGCGGGTTTGAATTTGTTCATCACCCGTTATAGATATGGTTTGACAGGCCTGGGCCAGCGAAGCCGAGCCCATTGCTATACGTAGGGTTGTGCCGGAATTGCCCACATCGATGATTTCCTGTGGAGTGTTAATTTTTCCGCTTGTACCTGTAACTTTCCAGAGTTTAGGGTCAGATGTGCTAATCTCAGCGCCTAAGGCTCGATAACACGCCACTGCTGATTGTGTATCGCTTGAATCCAGTGGATTATGGATTAAGCTTTCACCTGCTGCTAAAGAGGCTATCGCGACAGCACGAATAGTGTGCGACTTTGAGCCTGGAATCAGCACCGTTCCTTTTAACCGTGATTTTTTTACAATCAACTTCATAATATTGTTCTTCGTATTGTGTAGGGGAGTTTTTAACAGAAATGTAGAAAAATTGAAAGAAGAATTTAAGAACGGATTTGCTTATTTGAGCCAATAATCGGCTAATATGGCAAAATCAAGAATGTCAACATTGCAATCGCCGTTGAGGTCGGCTTTAAGTTTTGACCGGCATTTGGATATTGCAAATACCTTGTCGCTTGTGTCAGTAATGAGCGTATTATTTAAGTCGCTAATGCGAATCAGACAC
This sequence comes from uncultured Pirellulales bacterium, assembly GCA_964537355.1. Taxonomy (GTDB): domain Bacteria; phylum Planctomycetota; class Phycisphaerae; order Sedimentisphaerales; family Anaerobacaceae; genus NIOZ-UU13. The sequence continues at coordinate 2,486 of CAZIAN010000648.1, forward strand.
TCATTTGAGTTGATGTGTGGAAGCGAAGTCCACTCGTACCAGCCGGTATTCGGCGAGGAGCCTATTTCCTGCCAGGTTAAGCCATTATCGAGTGAATATTCTATTAACACGGAGTCAGTTGTATTGCCTTCGATTGTTTTCCAGCTTATTGGATAGTTTCCTGCTGCTGAGAGATTTTCACCGCCGTTCGGCGAGAGCACAATGGGTTTTGGAGTAACGGTATAACTCCATACTTCGTTCGGCTCGTAAATGCCTGGAGTGTTCAAATCATTGGAATGGCGTTCTGTCCAGGTCATATTAACGTTAAGCCCGTCAATTTCGACCAGGACATAACCATAGCCTTTGGCATGGTT
>CAZIAN010000649.1:0-2831 GCA_964537355.1 uncultured Pirellulales bacterium
AACATAAAGGATATTGTCAGGTTTGAAGAAAAACTAAAACACATACAAGACATAAGACAAAAGACAAAATCCGGTCTTAAACGCTCCGGTCTAAAAAGTCTGGGTTCTGCGGTCTTGAAAAAAGCCAAGGAGTATGGTTTCAGCGACAAGTATATGGCATCTCTGTTGGGTGTTGAAGAGCAGGAGCTTCGTAAACATCGCCAGTCTCTCGGCATAAATGCTGTTTACAAAACTGTCGATACATGCGGCGCGGAATTCGAGGCGACTACCCCTTACCTTTATTCGACTTTTGAGAGCGACTGCGAGGCGAACCCGACCGACAGAAGAAAAGTCATAATCCTCGGCGGTGGGCCAAACCGCATCGGCCAGGGTATCGAGTTCGATTACTGCTGCGTTCACGCCGCGTTCGCGCTAAAGGAAATCGGCGTCGAATCTATTATGGTAAACTGCAATCCCGAAACAGTCAGTACCGATTACGACACCTCGGACAGGCTTTACTTCGAGCCGCTTTCCTTCGAAGATGTTTTATCTATCGTGGAGAAGGAAAAGCCGGACGGCGTAATCGTTCAGTTCGGCGGCCAGACCCCGCTGAAATTAGCGGTCCCGTTGGAAAAGGCCGGGGTGAAAATTATAGGAACGTCCCCCGACAGTATCGGGCGTGCCGAAGACCGCAAACGCTTCAATAAGCTCGTCGAAAAACTCAAACTCCGCCAGCCCTTCAGCGGTACGGCCACTACCTATGCAAAAACCTTAAAGATAGCGGAAAAATTAGGTTTTCCGCTTCTGATAAGACCCAGCTTCGTCCTCGGTGGAAGGGCGATGCGGATTGTTTACGACCCGCAGGAATTAAAGTCCTGCGTCGAAGAGGCAATTGAGGTCTCGGGCAAACATCCGATCCTGATTGACAAGTTTCTCGACGACGCTACCGAGCTGGACGTTGATGCCATCTGCGACGGCAAAAAAGTTGTCATCGGCGGTATAATGGAGCATATAGAAGAAGCCGGTGTCCATTCCGGCGACAGCGCCTGCTCACTGCCGCCGGTTTCGATAAGCAAAAAGGTCCTGGCGGAAATAGAAAGACAAACAAAACTCCTTGCTCTCGAATTAAAAGTCAAGGGCCTGATAAACATCCAGTTCGCCGTAAAAGACGAGCAGCTTTATATTCTTGAAGTTAATCCGCGTGCTTCAAGGACTATCCCGTTTGTAAGTAAATCCATCGGTGTGCCCCTGGCCAAGCTTGCCGCTAAAATAATGACGGGGATGACACTCGATGAGCTGAAATTTACCGAGCAGGTTCATCGCAGCCATTTTGCCGTAAAAGAAGCGGTCTTTCCGTTTTTGAAGTTCCCCGGCATAGACACGCTGCTTGGCCCGGAGATGCTTTCGACCGGAGAGGTTATGGGTATTTCCGACGATTTCGGTATCGCATTCGCAAAGTCGCAGATAGCCGCGGGGAACACCCTGCCGACTTCGGGCAATGTCTTTTTGAGCGTAAAAGACAGCGACAAGCCCCGGGCTGTCGAGGTCGCCCGCAGGCTCCACGCAATGGGTTTTAAGATTATCGCGACAAAGGGCACCTGTATCGAATTTATCAAAAATAATATTCCTTCGGAGTTTGTTTTGAAAATCACCGAAGGCCGGCCCAACATAGTCGATTCGATAATAAATAATGAGATAGACCTGATTATAAATACCACGCTCGGTAAGGAATCGATAAAGAATTCCTTTTCGATTAGAAGAAACGCTCTGGATAAGCAGGTTCCTTATGTAACAACGATACGTGGCGCTCTGGCCGTGACAAAGGCCATCGAAGCGCTCAAACAAAGAAAAGTCGACGTCAAGCCAATCCAGTTGTACTATAAAGAAAAAGGGAAATAATCGGTGAAAGCTATATTGTTGCTCGAAGACGGTACTGTTTTCAAAGGCAACTCTTTTGGCGCCAAGGGCCAGAAGTGCGGAGAAGTTGTCTTTAATACGAGTATGACCGGCTATCAGGAAATACTGACCGACCCATCGTATAACGAGCAGATAATCACGATGACGTATCCGCTTATCGGCAACTACGGGACCAACAAGGACGACTGGGAATCTCGAAAGAGCTTCGTTCGGGGTTTTATTGTTAAGGAGAACTGTGATTATCCGAGCAACTGGCGGAATCAACTTTCGCTGAGCAATTATCTCAAGTTTCATAATATTGTCGGGCTCGAAGGTATCGATACGCGGGCGCTCGTAAGGCACATTCGTACAGCAGGAGCGATGAAAGGCATTATATCCTCTACTGATTTCGGTATAACGGCTCTGAAGAACAAACTGCAAAAGTATCCCGGCCTTGTCGGAAGGGACATTGTAAAAGACGTAACCGTTCAAAAACCTTACGACTGGGACCAGGGCGTAATCGATGTATTGAAAGACGAGGAAATAAAGCCGGAGAAAAAATATAAGGTTGTGGCTTTCGATTTCGGTATGAAGCTGAATATCCTTCGGCTGCTTCGTTCTCACGGCTGCGATGTTCACGTTGTGCCGGCCGAGATGCCCGCTAAAGAGGTCCTGGCAAGAAAGCCGGATGGCGTGTTCTTTAGTAATGGACCAGGCGACCCGGCCCCGGTAAGCTATGCCGTTGAAACCACCAAGAAGCTGCTCGGCAAGGTGCCCATATTCGGGATATGCCTTGGGCATCAAATTCTCGCGCTTGCCCTCGGGGCAAAAACGTATAAGCTCAAATTCGGACATCGAGGGGCGAACCATCCTGTTAAGAACCTCAAGACGAAAAAGATTGAGATAACCAGCCAGAACCACGGCTTCTGTGTCGATATGGATTCGCTGGATGAAAA
>CAZIAN010000650.1:0-2823 GCA_964537355.1 uncultured Pirellulales bacterium
CGGGTGGACAATACGAATATAGATTCCAATCGCAGTTATTACTCGTTCGACTCCAGCGGTCTGCACTATGTTGTGCTCGACGCCAGCTACAGAACTAACGGCACCGACTACGATCACGGTAATTTTGATTGGACCGATGCGAATATTCCTTTTAAAGAACTGGACTGGCTCAAACAAGACCTCGCCGCGGCGCCAGGGGCCGTTATCGTTTTCATTCATCAACTGCTCGATGGTACCGGCTCAGTTTATGTGAAAAATGCGCCACAGGTTCGCCAAATTCTGGAAGCTTCAGGAAAAGTGCTCGCCGTCTTCCAGGGGCATCATCATTCCGGCAGCTACAGCAACTTTGCGGGAATCCACTACTATACCTTGAAAGCAGTCATTGAGGGCCACGGACCAGAAAACAATTCCTACGCAATTGCCGAAGTCCATCCTGACAGCAGCATCACTATAACCGGATACAGAAAGGCGGTAAGCACACAGCTTAGGAGAAATGCTTAGTAAGAAGATTATTGATATTGTGCAATATAGTTGTTGCATCCAAGCAAATAAAGTATGATATCACATCGGAAAACTGTAACCTGACAGGATGGTTAGTAAATCGTAAATCCCTGTCGAGGTTAACAAAAAAGTATCCAGAAGGGAGGACAAAATGAACCGCATTTTATTATTGCTCACTTTAACGATGGCTGTTGTATCTTCATCTTTGACGATATGTAACGCAGATGAGGCCATTGGGCCAAAGCAAAAGGTTATGCTTTTCGATGGTAGGAGCTTTGACGGCTTGTTTCGATATTTGAGAAATAATCAGGGCAACGTAGATGAGACATGGACAATAGAACCGAATGGCATTCTCGCCTGCGTGGGTAAACCGGCCGGTTATATCCGAACCGTCAAAGCATATAAGAACTACAAGCTTCATTTCGAATATCGCTGGCCGGGCAAGCCCGGAAACAACGGTGCCCTTGTCCATATGGTCGGTGAAGACAGTGTTTGGCCAAAAAGCCTTGAGTGTCAGGGCGGCTTTCACAACCAGGGCGATTTCTGGGAGATTGGAGGTCTGGAATTCAACGAGCACGAGATTGGCGGACATCGTGTCCGAGGCAGGCGTGTTCTCAAGTACGGCGAGCATAACGAAAAAGAACCGGGCCGGTGGAACGTTTACGAGATATGGTGTGTCGGCGGGACCGTCCGGCCGTATGTCAACGGCAAGCTCATGAACGAGGCCACGGATTGTTCTGTAACAAGTGGGAAGATATGCCTACAGAGCGAAGGGGCCCCAATCGAATTTAGAAATATCTACATCGAGCCTGCGAAAGATTTGCCCTGGCCGGTTAAGCCTGCCGAAAAAACCGTTCTGTTCAATGGTGAAGACCTCGACGGCTGGGTTCGCTTCATTCCCGATGACAAAGCCGATACCGATCAGAAGTGGGCTGTTGATAAGGTCTGGTCGGTCAGTGACGGCGTTATTCGATGCGAGGGAACACCCGCTGGCTATATCCGCACGGTTGAAAGCTTTGCCGACTACAAGCTGCACCTCGAATGGCGCTGGCCTCAAAAGCCGGGAAACAGCGGCGTGCTGCTGCACCGCACAGGCATAGACCGTGTCTGGCCCAGGTGTGTGGAAGCACAGTTGCAGCATGAAAACGCCGGGGATTTCTGGCTGCTTAACCATTCGACAATTAAAGTCGATGGTGAGCAAATCGGGCCAAAGGATTTCGCTAACGCCAAGAAGAAGCATCCTTCGAATGAGAAACCACTCGGCCAGTGGAACTCCTATGATATTGTCTGTGACGGCAAAACGGTTACCCTTTACGTCAATGACCTGCTTCAGAACAAAGGCACCGACAGCGATCCTTCATACGGGCCGATTTGCCTGCAGAGCGAGGGCAGCCCTATAGAATTTCGTAATATCTATCTGGAGCCGATTCCTAAGAAATAAAATTTCGGTCAAGCCTGCCGATACCGGGACTATTATAATCCCGGCATGGATTTTTCGGTGAACTTGATGATTTCATTCATCATCAGGACTGACTCATACGGAAAACGCCCGACGGCGGTTTCCCCCGAAAGCATAACGAAGTCGGTACCGTCGATAATCGCGTTGGCGACATCGGTAACTTCGGCGCGCGTCGGCTTGAGGTGTTCGGTCATGTGTTCCAGCATCTGTGTGGCAGTAATTACGAACTTTCCCGCCGCGTTGGATTTTTTTATTATGTGCTTTTGAATGATGGGGACTTCCTGAATCGGGACAGCAACGCCCATATCGCCGCGAGCTATCATTATTCCATCGGCGGCATCAATTATCCCGTCAATATTATCTATCGCCGGCCTGCTTTCTATTTTTGCCACTATCTGACACTCGGGCAATCCCGGCTTTATCAGTGAAGCGGCCTGACGAACATCATTTTCATCACGCACAAACGACAAAGCAATATAGTCAACACCGTGTTTTATACCGAACTCAATGTCCTTTTTGTCCTTTGTGGTTATACCTTCGAATTCAAGGTCCACATCGGGAATATTTATGCCTTTTCTTTCCTTAAGGATACCGCCCTCGACAACCACCGCCTTTAAGCTGTTTACGGAGTTGCTCTTTACACGAAGAACCATATTTCCGTCGTCAATATATATATGTGTCCCTGCTCGTATCCTGTTCAAATCACCTTTGTAGTCAAATGGTATCGTTCGCGGCCCAACTGCTTCGGCGTCGTTGGTCAGCCATACTACTGTGCGGTTCTTTAATAATCTGGTATTAGCACCTTTGAATCGCCCGATTCTGATTCTAAAACCCTCCAGGTCCTGCATTATTCGAATGTGACG
>CAZIAN010000651.1:0-2821 GCA_964537355.1 uncultured Pirellulales bacterium
ATTAAATTCCCTTCTAAAGAGCTTGGAATACCCTGACTAGTGATTGTTTTGCTAATTTGACCTTTCCAAATAGTGATTGCAGTTTTACTTTCTGAAAGGATGAAAGACAAAGTAACCCTAGCATCCATTTCATTTAAAACTTTAAAATCTACTGGTGTCACTAAGAGAATGTAGTCACTATTGTCCAAGGACGTGCCTTGTGAGGATGGGAAAACCACTAATGTCGCTTCTTCTATTTTTATTAAGGCCAACAGGATTGCTTGAATGATTAAGCTATAATCATTAGGTACAAAGACTGTATTAGAGTGGAAATTGTCATCGACGTTCGTTGTATAGATTTCTCCACTGAAAACCTTTTCATTAGCTACCATCCCCGAAGGGTAATTGCTTGGCAAATGAAAAGCTTCAAACAAAATAACTTTCTTCCCTTTGAAAGATATGCAAGTGTTGATTTGGGATTCTGAAAAAACAGATGAAGCAAAAGCGTTTGGGCTGAATAACGTAAATACAATTAACAAAAGAAAGCTAAACGAAGTAGATTTTAGGTGTGATATTATAAACATTTTTATCGATAATATTTTTGAATAAAAATTGCATGAAGCAAATTATAGGCGATGATCAAATCCTCCCGATTGTCAAAAGCCATAAAAGCCTTATGGCCCACCATTATTGAATCTTGGACCAAATATGGCGATTTGTTAAAGTTGACCAATATGCTTGTTTGATAATATTTCCCCGCGGGAGTATAAAAAAATACGAAGCCTTTTTCCGATACTGTTCCGATTTTTTTCGCACAATCTCCTAAAACATTCATTATGCAAGTATTCTCAAATTTATTCTTAAAACGTTCTATGAGTTGCTCTTTGTTTAAATTGCCATCAATTTTATAGCGAGAAATTTCCTCATTCGTTAAAGGTGTTCCGCAAGAAATATTGGACAAACAAATTCCTACAATAACAAATAGCAAGAATAGTCTCATTCTGATCTCCTATGAAAAATGCTGTTGTCGAGGCAATCAAATTCTCTTATTAATGACAGCCACAAAGCAGCTTGAATGCAAACCTTGCAGCTCTAGTTATCAGGCTTATATGATTCCTGGGTTATTGTGCCATCCTGCAACTTAACTAAGTAGTAAGTATAATGGGACCCACTTTGAAGACTTTCAACCAGGTTATAGACGACTAGGCTGTCTGCTTCTTTGTTAAAAGAGAAAAATGCCTCAAAATACTTATTTTGCATATTTGAGCTGATATCGTAGGCACTGAACTGAACCCGAATAAACGTTTTTAACCCTTCTTGGATATTATTGGCTATCTCTATAAATAGAGTGCTGTTTTCATCCATCTTAATGATATCCCGAAGTCCTATTTCAATTATATGCAAAGGAATATTCCCTGTTGACACTCTAGGGTCTTCTTTCCCCTTTTGCTCAGAATGGCCGATTAAGCAATAATTATCATGGACTTCGAGGCATGTCATCCATTCGAATTGATTACAATGTTTTCGGCAATTAGATATGCTTGAGTGAACAACATGTTCTACTCTTTGTGGGGACAATGCCATACATGAGAATAAGAATAGAGGAATACCTGCAGTACAAAATACCGTGATTCTTGAGGACAGTGTTTTTAAATTTAACATTTGGTAGCTCCTTTTTTCTAAAGTAAAGTTCGTGTAAACTGCATATATTGCCTTGGCGGCGAAGTTGATTACAACCTGTCCAAGACCAAAAACCGGGCGATTTTTCCGCGCTTTTAAAATACTGGTCTCCTGGCCAGGATACTTCGTTCGATAAACCAGATTCTCTTCCTGTCGCAACGTTCATAATAGATGTCGCCAGGCATAAATGGTTGCGTAATTGACTCCGGCAGCCTTGGCCCTTGGCCACAAATTCAGTCTCACAAATCAACATAAAATGGTCAAGTAGTCAATTTCGATTGCGAAAACATCGGGATTCAAGATTACATCTGCCAGTCTTCTATTAGTCCAAAATAATGGCACTGAAGTTTGCGTGCATGAACCCTGCATACCACATCCGCCAAATTCATGCAAGAGTACCAGACGTAAGTTAGCCTTTTTGCCTGGAAAATCAAACAGATGGTTTATATCGGCTAAGCCTCACTTTCTGAGTCCCTCTATTTCTTGGCTATGATAGCCGCAGTCTATACCTCCACCAAAGCCCATTCTTTTTTGCATTTGGTTCATTTTTCTCCCATTTTGAGGGAAACAGGAGTGGTGCTTGAATGCGATTTCAGTTGACAAGGGCTATCTCTTGGGTATTAATAGCATTGAGCGTTATTCATTTCCAATAATCTCTAAATAATTTAATGACATAACCCTAACCTTCCAGAGAAAACCATGAAAAGATGGTTCCAGAAGGTACCGATAATAAAGCCTCCGCGGGATATTTATACCCGATTGGAGGCTTTTGTATTTTAGACATCGTTAATCCGAAACCCATTTCTACCGCTTTTAACCCTTGATAGGGTGCTCCCATGACCACAAAGGACTTTAAACGGAAGCTCAGCGCTATCTTCAGTGCGGATGTGGCAGGTTATAGCCGGATGATGGGTGAAGATGAGGCTGCAACCGTCGAAGCGATCACCGCCTGCCGGGAAATCATGAGTGGACTGATCAGGCAACACCGGGGCCGGGTAGTGGACTCCCCCGGAGATAACCTGTTGGCTGAGTTTGGCAGTGTGGTCGACGCTGTTCAGTGCGCAGTGGCCGTTCAGAAGGAGTTCCAGGCCCGCAACGCTGAACTGCCTGAAAACCGGAGGATGACATTTCGTATCGGCATCAACTTAGGGGATGTCATTGA
>CAZIAN010000652.1:0-2814 GCA_964537355.1 uncultured Pirellulales bacterium
ATAGTACACCTTGCCGGAACTATACACAGGGGTTGATGCGTTGACTCCGTGCGGATTTTTCAGCGGGACAGTCCAAAGCAGCTTGCCGGTATCGGCATCAACGCCGAAACCATGCGCCTCCGAACAATTAGTAATCAGCCTGCGTCCTGCGTATCTGAATAGAATCGGCGAGCTGTGGGAGGCCTTGTCATCGCCGAGTGGTTCGGTAGTCCAAACCGTCCGGCCGTTGTATTTGTCAAGGGCGGCCATTAGGGCTTTTTTACCTCCGGGCGTTACTATTACACGCGGACCGTCAATTAATAAACATTCACTTAACGCCCAGGTGATATTTCCGGCACCGAACCTATCGAGGATATTAACCATCCAAATCTCATCGCCTGAGGCGGCATCCAGGCAGGCCAGATGACCGTGCGCATTCAAGTGATACAATCTGCCTTCGGAGAAGGCACAGGATGCGCGTGCACCGGGATATGGATTTTTCCAGTATTTCCCGTTTTTCGTTTTCCATACCGGCTTGCCGTTTCTATCGAAAGCAAACACCACCAAATCTTCACCTACATCCCCGGTGATATACAGCCGATTACCGACAACAATCGGCGAGGACCATCCTTTACCCAGACCGTTAATCTTCCAAAGCAGTTTCGGCCCGTCTTGTGGCCAGCTCGGCAGCAGTCCTTTTTCGTTTGAAATACCATCACGGCGCAGGCCCCGCCACTGCGGCCAATCCGGCTCGTCCGAGGCTATCAGCCCATCGGCTGCGGACATAGTGTTCGGAATTAAGGCAATGACAGGAAGAGCCAAGAGGCATGTAATAACGAAAAATCCTGTATTCGATAGAGTTTGGCTTTTACGAAAGTTTGGTATAGCGGCGAAATGACATTTCATAAATGGTTTGTCCTTTTCCAATTTGTTGCTGACCATAGTTTTATTATAACTTGAGAGCAGAAAAACAGCAATAGCCCGATCCATAAAACTACACTGGCCCGGGAAAATCTGCTGGCATCTGACGTTCAAGTCGAGTATTATATGGGTCCATGCTTTTTTAGGAGAAAATGCAAAAATGGCCAGAGCAAGAATGTGTCTGATACTTATCCTGTTTCTTATGTTTCCAGTTTCATTATGCCGGGGCAAAAATTACCCGTATCGCTGGGTATACGTCTCAAAATCCCTGCGCAGAGACAACGACGTCGCAGATATAAAAGGCATCGTCATGACCGCCTCTGAACACGGCCTCAATGGTATGGTCCTTTCCGCGGGTCTCGACAGACTTGACAGACAGCCCCGGGATTACTTCGAAAAGCTCGAACAAATCAAGCAAACCTGTAAACAGTATAATATAGAGATAATCCCAATCATATTTTCTGTCGGATACGGAGGTTCAGTCTTAGCTTGTGACAGGAATTTAGCGGCCGGCATCCCTGTCAAAGATGCTTTGTTTGTTGTAAAGGACGAACGGGCGAGTCTTGTTGCCGAGCCGGATGTAAAGATTGTAAACGGCGGCTTCGAGGAATATGACGGAGACCGACTTACAGCAGGATACGGATTTCACGACAGGCCCGGCGAGGTTTCGTTTATTGACACGAGTGTTTTTAAGAGCGGAAAAGCATCTTTAAGATTCGAGAATTTCGGTAAGTACGAGCACGGACACGCAAGAGTTATGCAGGAGATTAAAGTCCGGCCGCACCGCTGCTATAGATTAAGCTGCTGGATCAAAACCGAACAGCTTGAGCCCAAAGGCTCCTTCCGTATAACCATTCTAAGTTCCGATGGGCGAAACCTTGCGCCCATGGACCCGGCGGTTCCATCAACCACAAACTGGAAACAGGTTGTCATGGGCTTCAACAGTCTCGACCATGATTTAGCCAGAGTTTACATAGGTGCCTGGGGAGGTAAATCAGGACGGTTCTGGATTGATGATATCCAAATCGAGGAAGTAGGGCTTCTTAATGTGCTAAGGCGACCCGGGACGCCTGTAACAGTTAGAAGCGAAAATACAGGAACGATTTACGCCGAAGGTGAAGATTTCGCAGAGATAACAGATCCGAGTTTGAACTTTAGATTTGACCATGACCCTCCGGTGATAAAGATACTTCCTGCGGGAAGAATTAAAAATGGAGAGTTTCTTAGAGTCAGCTACTACCATGGGATAGCCATAAACAGAGGGCAGGTCAGTGCGTGCATGTCGGAACCAGAGGTCTATGAAATCTGGAAAAAACAGGCCGGCCTTATCCATAAGTATCTTGCTCCGGATAAATATCTTCTGAGCATGGACGAGATACGAGCCGGTGGGTCGTGTATGGCGTGCAAAAAGCGTAATATTACGATGGCACAGATTCTCGGCGACTGCATAACAAAGCAGGTCGAGATCATACGCGGAGTAAATCCGGACTCTGAAGTTCTCGTATGGTCCGACATGCTCGACCCGAACCATAATGCTCATGATAATTACTATCTTGTTGAAGGTGATTTCACCGATTCGTGGAAGTATATTCCGAAAGACCTGATTATACTCTGCTGGTATTATAATAAGCGCAATGAGAGTCTGAAATTCTTCTCGTCTTTAGGATTCAGGACCTTTGCAGGGGCTTATTATGACGGTGACACTCTTGAGAATCCCAAAGGATGGCTTCAGGTCCTGGAGCAAACCCCGAGAGCTTGCGGAATTATGTACACGACCTGGCAGAACAAATATGAGTTGCTGGCACCGTTTGGAGACCTTGTACTGGGCAGATAAAGATAAATGTGAAGGTCTTAAAGACTCAATTTTGAGAAAGATCTAAATTATTGTACAGAGGTTTAGTAATGAAACGTTTA
>CAZIAN010000653.1:0-2809 GCA_964537355.1 uncultured Pirellulales bacterium
CATCGGCAGAGTCCTCGGCGGTATGTTCTACATCCGACATTCTGGTTGTATAGCCAAGCTTCATGTGCGGCTGGTCCATTAGTGCCGTGGAAAATCTCGCTTGTGCCTGCGAAATCTTCGGGCTGTCGAATCCGATCAGTACCGGCACCCACCACCGCCACATCTCACAATCGTCCCCCCATCCGCCGCCGTATTCACCATTTTCCTGCATGCGGTTGTCTATCCACCACTCAATGATATCAGCCAGACGTTCCAGCCCTTCTCGCTGATAAACGGCCCATTGAGGCGCGCCCGAGACGGCCTGGTATTCCTTATAAGGGCCGGTGGGGTGACCGAGATACATCCGGACGACCTTGTTTTCAGGAAACGCTCTGGCCGCTTTCTCGAAAAACCCCCGCGCTATACCGAAGAATTCTCGCCGTCTTTGTGGAATACTCCAGACCCCGCCGGACTCCATCGTGTACCAGATGACCATCCTGCCGCGATATATCCATGTCAACGGATAAAGCGGAGAGCTTTCTGGAATGTCGAAATCGAAGTCTTTATTGCGGCTTACCTGCCGGCCAAAATAGTCCAATCGTTGTTCGCCCTGCCAATGCTCAATCTGTGTGATGAGCTGAGTTAGGTCTTCCCTGAAAGAGTTATCCAAATTCGGTCGTTCACTAAGTTGTTTTAAATAATCCAGGCGAACTTCGTCGCTGTCGGCATTACCTGCTCGTTGAATAACAGCCGCAATAGAATCATCCCCGGCTTGAGTTTGTGTAGCACAAAGCACAACGATCAATACCATCAACAACACTCCCGCTCTTGCTTTCCCAAGAAAACGCCGGGGCCGTCTTTTACATTCGAACCGCTCCACTATTCTTAACTCCTCCGAAATCTTCATTATCGTTGTCCTTTGCATATATTTTGTTGATCAGAGTAAAAGCAATGAGGTTACAGAATACGCCTATGACCAGGCCGCTTATTCCCATCGGTGATTTTAATAAGACGTTCCATATCAATACGCCCGCTGCCCCGGCTATCGTACCGCCAAAAAATCCGGCCCTGGTGACACGAACGCCAAGGAATACAGCCGCTAATGGAACGAGGATGACGGGCGCCCAGAAATTATAAGCGTAAATAAGAATGTCGAGAATACTGCTGATTTTGATGGCGAAAACAACGGCGAAAACGCCTACAAAGCAGTTCGTAAGTTTAGCTAAGAGCAGTTCATGCCGTTCGGACAGCGGATTTTTCCGCAGGGGCTTAACAATATCGTTGATGCAGCCGGTGGCCGCTCCGTTCAGAAAAGAATCGGCTGAGGACATTACTATCGAAATCACGCCTGCAATGACAATACCACGAACTCCCGCGGGCAGTACTGTGCGAATAACAAATGGCATTGCCAGATTGGGGTCCAGTTTCGCATCAAGAGCCAAAGCAACCAGTCCGATAGCGCCCGTAATTACAAAAAACGGAATCGAGAAAATACCGCTAAGCATAGTACCGCGGGCCGTGTGCGCAGAATCCTTACCGATAAACAATCGCTGCACATAAGGGGGAACAAGCGTTTCACCCAGCAGAAAAGTCAGGAACAGTGACAAAAAAGCTCCGATAGTCATAGCATCGCCCGGGACTGAAAAGTGACCTGCCGGCACGGACTCTCTGATGGCGGAAAACCCCCCTGACTTTACTACGCCAAAGACAAGTACCATCGGCATACCAATGGCGAGGACACAGAACTGGATAATGTCTGTCAGCACTACGGCACGCATCCCGCCTATCGTCGAATATGCAATTACAATTCCGCAGCCGATCAGGATGCCCCAAATAGGCTTGATGCCGAGAAAAACTTTGAAGATTACTCCCATCGCGCCCACCTGTGCACCCACAATCCCGGCACAAAGAAAGACGGAAAAGAAACCAGTTACAATTTTCGCCGCCTTGCCGTATCCCAGTTCCATAATATCACCTACGGAGATGACGTTGGGAAAATTGTCCATCTTTGGTGCAATAAACCTGGCGACAAGAATCTCTTTAAGGCTGAATCCCCAAAGCGCTACGATATTTGCAATACCAAAGCGATAAACCTTTTCGGCGTTACCTATAGAAAATCCACCTCCAATGAAAGATGCCGAAAGTGTTGCAAAAATTACCAAAGACGTATAAGACCGGTGCGATACCGAGAATTCCTGCAGGCTCTTCATACCCTTTCCACTCCATAATCCCACTAAAAGGATTATGCATAAGTAGAAGATGATAATGGTATAATCCAGATAATTCAGCATAATACTCAGGACTCCCTGAAGGTCCTTTTCAGGAGCGAAAGTCAATTATTCGAAATTCTCATACTGCTGTTTCAGCAAAAAAAGCAACAGGCGGGATATCACCCATCGTCTTAAGGCCGGCACTTGCCGCAAGAACAGACCTCACCGCATTAAGAGTAATAGCACATGTGGCGATGTCACCATTGACCCCGCCGATAATTTTGGATTGAATTGCAGGCTCACCATCGATGTGTACCTGTTCATAAGATTCAGGTTCACCGACCGCGGCCTTAAAATTCAGAGTAATAACCTCCCTATCACCGATAAAACCCCTCCCAACCTGATGCACCCCGCAGGCCATGCCTTTGGAAATCGGTTTGTACCCGGTATTAATATCTTTCTCCGCGACAACCGGCTCAAGAGTTTCGATATTCCGTTCGAGCTTCCAGCCAAGTCTGTTGGCAATAAAATCCACAGACTCAGGTAAACCGACATGCCTCAATGTTCCGCTTTTCTTTTTGACTTCGAATTCTTCCAGACTCAAACCTGCGCCTATTTTC
>CAZIAN010000654.1:0-2807 GCA_964537355.1 uncultured Pirellulales bacterium
GTATGGTGCGAGCTGTCTGAAGGCATAGATCCGGCCCAATGGGCAAATTTGTGCCGTTATATAGGAAATCTGACCCTTAAGGAATTTGAGTATGTTAAAAGAACAATCTTATCTAAACCGGTTATTGTGAAAAGCAGGCGAAAAAGAATTCTTCATCGTTCCGATGATTTTGTGAAAATTCCCTTGGTAAGTATAGGGCCCAGCGGATTAGGTGGACAATATCAGAGAGAAACATAATATAGGGTTGCTAAATGCAACGGTTGCTATTTTCTATCTCCGCCTGCATCTTGTATCTTTGAAATACCGCCTATCGCAAGAGTCTTTCGGACAGCGAAGCAGTCTTCTCGCAAAATTGTTTTACCCATAGCTCCTATTGCTTCAGTAATTTGGGACGGACTCTTGATTCCGGCAATGGCTACGTCAATACCCGGATGCATCAGAGTAGCCGCCAAGACCAGTTGGTATATGGAAAGGTCATATTTCTTCGCAAGGGGGTCAAGGCTTTGCACAGCCGTTGCAATTGCCTGGAAACGTTCGCTTTGAAATTCACCGAGATGTTTTCGAAAATCGGTAAAGGTTTCACCGCCGGTGTATTTGCCTGTGAGTAATCCCTTGTGCATTGGCGAATAAACCATCACACCAATATTTTCCGCTTCACAATAAGGTAACAGGTCACTTTCGATCTCCGTGTCAATCAGGCTGTAGAGTGGTTGAACCGCATCATAGCTACCGAAATGCCGATGTGCCCGAAGCTGCTCAGTCGTGTGATTACTCACGCCATAACTGAGTATCTTTCCCTGCTTCTTTAGTGAATCCAAAGTCTCGGCTATATCCGCTAAAGGTGTCAGCAGATCGAACATATGAAGCAGATAAAGGTCAATTATCTCAAGGCCCATACGTTGCAGTTGCAAATCACAGCGCTTTCGTATGTGCTCTGGCGACAGGTCCGGATAACGTGATGCATCCGGATTAAAATGATTGAATACTTTGGTACAGATAACGACATTTTTATGAGATTTCTCAGCTAAAAATTCTCCGAGAACTGTTTCAGCGTAACCATCTCCATAGGCATCCGCCGTATCAAAGAAATTTATCCCTGCATCATATGCGGTGTTCATTGCAGCAAGTACATCAGATTTAGACTGCTCACCCCAGAAACGGGGGCTTAATTGCCATGTTCCAAAACATATTGGTGAGACTTCCAGCCCCGTAGCACCGAAAACAATACGCTCGTTCATTGTGTATTCTCCTTGCTTTGGTCTTTTATTTCCTTGTTATACGCCTTCGGAATTATAACCTTTTACTTTAGATTTGTCATGGAACGAGTTAATCTGTTGTTGTATGATACCTGCAGAGTTGCATTAAGATAGCCCGGTGTATTATAATATACATGTCGAACTGAACAGCACTCAAAAGCGTCAGTTTTGAAAAAATACTTAATTTGAAGGACATTTATAAGAGAGAGGGCCGGTAAGAACAAATGAGCCGAACAATTATTAAGCAAGGATATCACACCGGCACAAATAACGGGTTTTCACGGCGGTCCTTCTTGAGAGGCGTAGCAGGCTTAGGCTTTACTGGTTTGTTCTTCCCCAATGTCTGCAATTCTGCTCACACCTTAAAGAAACCGAACATCGTAATCATGTTTCTCGACAACATTGGTTATGGTGACCTGGCGTGTTATGGTAATAAGTCAATGAAAACACCGCGAATGGACCGTCTGGCTTCTGAGGGAGTTCGCTGTACCGATTTCTACATTGGCTCACCGTCTTGCATGCCTTCTCGCGGGGCCTTGCTTACCGGCAGGCATCCGCTTCGCAACGGTTTGAACGAACAACTCTATAAGATAGATGAACATCAACAAATCGCACTCCCGCATTACGAGGTTATCCTGCCTCGATATCTCGCTAAAGCCGGATACGTCAGCGGATGCTTTGGCAAATGGAACCTCGGCTTTGCTCCCGGCAGCCGACCTACGGATCGTGGTTTCAATGAATACTTTGGGAACATCTCCGGAAATTGTGATTATTACACATATATTTACAATGGTCGCAACGACCTCCACCGCAACACCAAACCTGCAAAGGCTAATGGTTACAGCACATACGTCTTTGCCGATGCTGCATGTGAGTTTATCGAGCGAAACAAGGATAAGCCATTCTTATGCTACATCCCATTCAACGCCGCTCACTTTCCGAATCCGAAAAATAAACCTCCCGGAACTCCTTGCTTGTGGCAAGCGCCGGACAAAGCTTTTGAACGATACGGGTACTCCCCGGAAACACTCGACGAACGCAAACGTTACCGGGCAGTAGTGACTGCGCTGGACGATGGCGTAGGCAGTGTCCTTGACCAGCTCGAACGATTGAAGCTGACTGAGGACACAATAGTTATCCTGCTATCTGATAACGGCGCTTTTCTCATTCCGGCACGCGGGCTCGAATGTGCTTCGAACATGCCCCTGAAAGCCGGGGGGACCACACTTTGGGAAGGTGGAATCCGAGTACCCTGCATCGTTCGATGGCCTGGAAGAATCAAGCCGGGGACGATATGTCGAGAGCCTCTGGTCAGTATGGATATCGTGCCAATGGCGCTTCATGCTGCAGATCTGCCTCTACCATCTGACCGTACCCTCGACGGCAAGGATCCAACCGCAGCGCTGACTGGAAGGGCTTCTTCACCCCACAAATATCTCTACTGGAGCTGGGGTAACAGAAGTAATGCAATTCGCAAGAGTCGGTACAAACTAATCCGTGAACGAAACAGCACCAATCAGGACTGGCAGTTGTTCGACCTGCAAACCGACA
>CAZIAN010000655.1:0-1317 GCA_964537355.1 uncultured Pirellulales bacterium
ATGTGACGTCGTTTTCCAAGATGTGGAAGCTGCAACCAGATTTTGAGACTATACATTGCGTAGATTTTGAAGATTGCGTTGCCAGAACCAAGCCCAAAGTTGACTTCACTGTTAAGAATGGAGAAGGAATGCTCTTATTCGATATTAAATGTCGAGCCGGCCGATTATTTGTGATGGAAAGAAACGTCTTTAGAAGCATTTTTGTTTTCAGTGTTGCATGAAAAACAAGCCTGCTTAGCGTGATGATGTCATTTACAGTCTTAGCTACTTCAGGATTCTTCGGTTTTGCACTCAACATTTGTTTATTCGGTTTACTGAAAGCAGAAAAAACGAATTACAGTCAAAATCTTGTCATCCTAAATTATATTCTATTAGGCTGTCTACCTCCCGTGGTGTTCGGGGAATTTGGGACTAGGATATGTCTTTATTTAGGGATCGGATGCCCTGAACTAATTATATTTTTATGCAAGGCAATATTACCATTCTACGGTGTCAATCTGGTTGCACATATAGTTTACAATCGGACGTTCTACAGGCGGGTCACAAGATGAAATACGATGTCATGATCATCGGTGGGGGCTTTGCCGGTTGCCTGCTTGCGTATACTCTTGGTGACTCCGGATTACGAATTCTGCTGGTTGAAACCGGTAGCGACCGGAAAATTGGTGATTGGAGAAATGGGACGTGGTTCGAGAAGAAAAGAGATGATGTTGTAGTTGAAAGTGACCTGCCATACAATATTCTGTATTCAAGAGTCAAGGCACTTGGTGGCAGCACAGAAGCCTGGGAAGGTTACTGCTACCGTATGGAGGAGCACGATTTAAGAATGAACTCCCAATTTGGCGCAGGGGTTGACTGGCCGATCGACGTTGAAACCTTGGCAGTACATTATGGTCGTGTGGAACGCCTATTAGGTGTGGCGGGAAATCATCGTGAACTGAAAGATGTCCAAAATGATAGATATCCTCTCCCTGCCTTCCCTTTCGAGGATTATGAAAAGGCGATTGTGGATGGCTGCAAGCCTTTAGGAATCCAGTTTATTCATGTCCCCCAAGCACGAAATTCTCTTCCCTATGATCATCGATCGTCTTGCTTGGGGATTGGCACATGCAACTGCTGCCCTACAGGAGCTAGATGGTCACCCTCTGTGAGTTTAGTCCCTCGGCTGAAACGGATGCCTAATGTCGAGATAGCGATGGAACATACTTGTATCTACCTAGACACATTGGGAAAAAGCCGCATTAAACAAGCTATTCTTGTGGATAATCGGACAGGCTCAAAAAAGCAAGTTCATGCGCGAGGTTACGTTTTAGCGGG
>CAZIAN010000655.1:1327-2801 GCA_964537355.1 uncultured Pirellulales bacterium
ACAATTGAGGTTTGCCGTCTTCTCATGGCTTCAAAAACAGCCGATTACAGTGAAGGTATTGGGAACAAAAATGGACTTCTGGGCCGCAATTTCATGGATCACCCTATTTTGCGGGTACGAGCTGATACAAGATGGCGTAAGAACTCAAGAAAGCGCCAGACGAATATTCTGGCATCATCCCACGACTTTCGCCGATTTGATAAGAAAGAAAATGCTCCAGGTTTTCTCTTAAACCTTAACAGTCGTATAGCGGCTCCAAAGGTTTTGGTTGCAGCTCATATGGAGATGCTGCCGCACATAGATAACCGAATCATCCTGTCGAAAACGAGGGATCGATTCGGGCTGCCCATGCCAGTGCTTCGTATCTCATCAAAACGGGGCTTGCAACGGGGAACCGTAGAGAAGGCTCGCCATATACTTGAGCTGGTAGCTTCTCAGGCGGGAGGTCATAATCTCCTGTTTGATTCGCTACAGCTCTGGGCATGTCATTTGATGGGTGGGTGCCGTATGGGAAAGGATCCTGAAACAAGCACGGTCGATAGCCATCTAAGGTGTCACGGGATGGAGAATATCCACATACTCTCATGTGCGGTGTTTCCAACATCAGGTTCAATCAATCCAACACTTACACTGGGGGCATTAACTCTCAGGCTGGCAGAATACCTCAAGGCAAGTTTGTAACCAGCCTTTGCAGGCGTACCCGAAAGTACCGGTCTCGTATCCTTTAGTCATCGCATCAAAACGGTTCAATTTTTAGGTTGTGCAAAACGCGATGTATAAAACCTTGATCCTGGCAACAGCAACTGAAAATATAATGGCCTGGATTGACATTTTCACTTATGGCCTGGCTAAACATAATCCTGAGAACAGTTATGAGTTAGTAATCCTGACATTTCCCGGGGGCTTTTCCGATGAGGCAAAGATACATCTGCGGGGCAGGGGAATCACAATTTTCGAAGACCGAATGGATCGCTTTGCTATCCGTAGATTCAGCACAGACTTTGCGGAGAACATGCTTGTGTACCGTCTTAAGCATTTGGGGAAGGCCTACCTCGCTAATACTTATTTAAGCCTAGTGGATACATCGAGATACGATTTTGTCATCATTTCAGACCTGGACATCCTATTCCAAGCCCCCCTTGGTCGCATGGTGGAGAACATCCCGCTGGAGAAAGTCTGTGCCGCTGAGGAGGTGCGACCCCTTTCCGACTACCCTTTTCTGATCCGTAAACTCAAACGTGCCCGTAGTATTAAGACATATGCTAATATGTGTTTGGACTATGACCGGCATGAGATCAATTATGGTTTCCTCATGGGTTACAACGAAACAATCAAGGGTTTTACGGAAAGCTTTCTCCACTTTATATTTGAGCCACAGATGCATTGTCTTTTGGAAGCAGACACAGGAGACTACCATGGGTATCACGAGCAGGACTTCTTGAGGCTTTTCTTGCAGATACATGGATATGATGTG
>CAZIAN010000656.1:0-2800 GCA_964537355.1 uncultured Pirellulales bacterium
TTTGTGACGTAGGCATATTCATAAATATGTCGAGGAACAAAATCGGGAAATCCCGACAAGTCGGGACAGCAAGGATTTTCAAGCCGCAGTAGGAGGCTACTGCATAATCTGGGTTAAAGGATATCGAGGCATGAAATGGCTGTGAAATTGAAACGAATAAGCGATATGGTGAATACGATTGTTATCGTTTTCGGTGTGCTTTTTGTCGTCATCATGGTCGTTATTTCTGCGACCGGGATCCTTTATCAATTAGTGTCTGGTAGGGCACTTACCTGGGCATACTCTCTTACCCGTCTATTTTTACCCTGGCTTGCACTGTTGAGTGTGACCGTGGCCTTCAAGTCAGGCGAACATGTGGCGATATCCGTGGCAATGAAATATTTGTCACCAAAGCTGTTACGGGCGACACAAATCCTGAACCTCGCTTTAGTGGGGTTGTTCGGTGTAGCTCTGGTTTGGTATGGTCTGGGTTTTTTTGAAAATTCTACGCAGCTCTTTATGGTGTCAGATACCTTGCAGATTTCGCATAAATGGACGGCAATTTCTATTCCTATATGTGGTCTGATTATGTGTGTGCATTTACTATGCGGCGTATCACTGGTTCAACATTTAGACATAACCACGGAGCTTGATTGATGGGTGCTGTTCCTGTTGTTGTTTTCGCTTTGTTAGCCATTATCGGATTGCCAATCGCACTCGTGATGATCGCAGCCGGCCTGTCAGGTGCAATATCTATTGGTGGCATCGGCCATATTGAGATCATCGCAGATCGCCTTTATGCGGGCGTTTCCGGTTTTCTGCTGATTGCCATACCCTATTTTATTTTAACCGCCGAGTTGATGAACCGTGCTCAATTGACCGATAGACTTGTAGCCTTCGCGAACAGCCTGTTCGGAAAAGCCCCCGGAGCATTGTCCCATGTGAATGTCATTGTCAGCATTTTATTTGCCGGGCTCACCGGAGCTGCGGTGACCGACACGGTTGCCATTGGTAAAATCCTTATCCCGGCGATGAAACGCGAAGGATATCATGCCGACTATGCTGCGGCAGTCACGGCCTGTTCATCGATTATCGGGCCTATTATTCCTCCCAGTATCATCATGGTGGTATATGCGGCCACATTACGCAACTTATCACTCATCGATTTGTTTGTGGCCGGTCTTATTCCGGGGCTGATGATGGGTGGCGTGCTTCTAATGGTCAGTGGATGGATATCCTGGCGCCGTGGCTATGCCAGTCACACAGACATCAAATTAAGACACATATGGACCACGGGAGTCCGCGCCTTTCCCGCGTTAATGATCCCGGTCATCATTTTAGGGGGAATTGTAAGTGGCATGACCACGGTAACGGAGGCAGCAGGGTTAGGCGCTATTTATGCACTGATGGTTGGCGTTTTTGGATACCGTACCCTGAAATTGAGAGATATCGTTGACTCTCTTGTGTCCACGGTAAAATTTTCCGGTGTCGTTTTCTTTTTATTAGGTGCCTCGACTATTTTAGGATGGTATGTGGTCCGGTCCGGTATCGCTCGAAGCTCAGCCGAATTTATTTCGATGGTCAGCACGGTGCCGATCGTTCAGATGATCGTGGTAAATGCCCTTTTAATCATCATAGGCATGTTTGTTGACGTCTTGCCGGCTATTGTCATCGCTGCACCGGCTCTGGCTCCGGCTATGATCCAGCTTGGGTTCGATCCTTTGCACTTTGCTGTGGTTATGTTGCTTGCTCTCAACATTGGTAACATCACACCGCCGGTGGGGATGACCTTGATGGTCGGGTCAAAAATTGCCGGCGTTACGTACGAATCGGCGTTCCGCCAATCAATACCTTTCATTGTCGGGCACCTCGCGGTTCTTGCAATCGCCTCAGGATTTCCACAGATAATACTCTGGCTGCCAAATCTTGTTAAAACTATATTTTAGCCGTTGTTTGTCAAGGTACACTAAGTTCAATATTGCGGAAGGATTCGAATCAGAGACAAACCTGGAATTTATTCGCTTATAGTTATTTATTTAGGAGGACCCTTAGATGAAGGTAATCGGTCTTATTGGGGGATTGAGTTGGGAGTCTTCATCTGAATATTACCGGCTGATCAATCAAGAGATAAGAAAACAGTTGGGTGGATTAAACTCGGCAAAAGTTCTAATGTACAGTGTCAATCATCACGAAATAAATGAATTGGAACATAAGGATCGGTGGGCGGAGCTGATTGAAATTATGGTCGAATCAGCCCGCAGGCTGGAAAAAGGCGGCGCCGATTTCATCCTGATCTGCTGCAACGCCATGCACAAGATTGCCGAACAGATCCAGGACGCCATCGAAATCCCGCTGATTCATATTGCTGATGCTGCAGCAGCGGCAGTCAAATACGCACAGCTATCGAGCGTAGGGCTTTTAGGTGCCAGAGCGGTAATGGAAGAGGAATTTTTTAAAGACAATCTGGTCTCCGCCGATCTCAAGGTCCTCATCCCGGCTGAAAATGATCGTGAATTCATAAACCATGTGATTTTCAATCAGCTTGCCTATGGCAAAATCGTCGCAGAATCCAGAGAAAGAACCCTCGAAATAATCAAGAGGCTTAAAACAGCAGGTGCTCAGGGTGTTATTTTGGGATGTACCGAGCTTCCGTTGTTAATTCGGGAAGAAGATAGTGTGCTGCCATTGTTTGACACTTTGAGACTCCATGCCCAAAGAGCCGTAGATCTGGCACTGGCGAATTAGCCCGTTTCAATTTTAACCCTTAACCCCAACGTTGCATAAAATTTGAGTTCAAAACGGTATAGATTGGGTCAGCAAG
>CAZIAN010000657.1:0-2795 GCA_964537355.1 uncultured Pirellulales bacterium
AGCCATTATCTGCTTACATAACTGAGTCTCCCTCAATTCAAGCTCTGAGCGTTCTTTAAGTCGTCGGCCCTTGAAGTATTCGGCAAGTCTAAGCAAAGTCGCCCCAGCATCTTCTGATATCTCGCCTGATGAGACCCTCCTTAGAATGCTGATAACCCTCGATTGAGGGTCGTCTAATCCCTTATCAATCTCCACCAACCTATCGGCGATATTATCCAGATTCCTGGTCAGTTGCTCAATTCCGCATCTCGCGGATAGAATAATGTTGTCGAAATTATCGGGATTTTCAAAGAAGGACACCAATCCAGCTATAACGTGTTTTTCAATCGCTTTTTGATAAGATTCATTACCATTTTCATTTTCCATTTACCCCCCCCCGGTGATTTGGACATAATAAAATACAATTCATTAAACCGACATGTGCTTACCGTTGTTTTCTATTGATAATGTTGTAAATGGTCGGTATGGATAGGTTCTCAGTGCCCTCACCTTCAGCTTGAAAGCCAGCTGGGTGCCGCTGCGCCCTTATAGCTGAGGTATCGAGGCCTTATGCGGATAAAAACATACGGCTTTTTTGCTTTTGTTAGGCGGACTTAGGGAACCGCCGTTTGCGGCGGCTGTAGGTTACAATTGGGTGGGTGATAGCAAAGCATGTGGGCTTATATGATAAACAGAGTGGCGAAAATCCGGAGATCCTAAAAGAAAAAGAGCTTCCGCAGACACATAAGAAAGCTTTGACCGATAGGGAGGAGATAGCTATGGCGATTTTTTTGCTTCTTCCCCCTTATGATCGGGAATCAACTCGTAAGGCCATGGATAGAAAAAAAGCACAGATGGAGGAGGATGAGGATATTGATTTTGATTGTCTCGATTTTATGACGGGCTTGTGGGAGAAAGAGAATCTTAAGAAGGCTCTGGGAGGGACAATAGATCGTATATATGACCGCTGGCAATAAGGACGTATCCTTCTGCTCCAGGCCGATGGTTATTTGGCAGATTCAACACAAATATGAACTACAGTAGCCACAAGAGTTTGAAAACAACCTCGGTCTA
The DNA here is from genome assembly GCA_964537355.1 of uncultured Pirellulales bacterium. Lineage (GTDB taxonomy): Bacteria > Planctomycetota > Phycisphaerae > Sedimentisphaerales > Anaerobacaceae > NIOZ-UU13. Next base: position 1,054 of record CAZIAN010000657.1, read on the forward strand.
TTCAGTTCTATCAACACAGGTACCAACTAAGACATATCGTAGGATTAAAGGATATGGAATGTGGATTTCAATGGCACTAAGGCTGCGATCAGGGCCTCGATACTCTCCAACCCCCCCCCCAGTTGCTGCTTCACAGGGCCATGAGAACTTGTAAAACCCTAAAATTAGAAAAGACCTTCGCAAACTTTTAGCCGAACGAAACATAAGAGCCCTTGTGGCCGCGGACAGGATTATCGTCTCAGGCAACAAATCCACCTTAATCAGGCGCCCAGTTTTTGTGGAGTATTATAAAGCAACATAATCTCGCAACTAAATTTGTGTGATTTTGTTGTTGACAAGGAATGCTTTCAAGTGTATAGTTATATTATACATTTAAGGAGTACATTATGAAGGCATCTGTCGTGGATTTGCGTTATCGAATGAATGAAGTATTGAAGGCTTTGGACCGTAATGAAGATGTGAGCATTCTGTGTCGGGGCAAACTTAAAGGTGTCATTAAGGCCGCACGAGGCAAGTCAGAGCGAAGAGTATCTGATCATCCTTTTTTTAATATGTATAAGGATGGCGGAACTGTTGAGGAGTTAATGGACCGATTACGCGGGGGACGGTATCGTGATATTTGATACGGATGTTTTGATTTGGATTCAGCGGGGAAGCGAGAAGGCCGCCCGTGTAGTTGACCGAACAATTGACCGCTATATTTCAATTGTTACTTACATGGAGCTTTTGCAGGCTGCAAATAATAAAAAGCAACATGGCTATATATCGAACTTTCTCAGAGAGTTCGGACTTCATACATTACCGCTCACAGAAAGTATTGGACACCGCGCAGCAGTCTATGTTGAAGAGTATTCCCTTTCACATGGTATTAGAGCTATTGACGCAATCATTGCAGCTACAGCTACCGAGAATCATTTGCCTCTGTGTTCGGGCAATGCCAAACATTTCAAGGCGATTAAGGAATTGAAGTTCAAGTTATTTAGACCATAGTATCTGCATGAGATTCAGTGCGCTTGTATCCCCATCAAGATGGATTTTTTCGTGGCTTAGAGAGGGCTGTAAGAAAAGGTCGATATTACCTTTGTATCGGAATGTCTGAACAAAGTCATATGGGAAATCTCAGTTACACTGAATTTCCTATCTCTTAATCCCAATTTCCAAAGGTTAATGGCTGAATGCTGAAACTTGACAATTATTTCGATATCAAGTGGCTGGTCCTTGCAGTTACTTTCACTGTGTTTGTTCTCATACTTACCCATATTCCACAGGAATTCATACCCTCTCAATTATTGGAAAGCGGTCTCGATAAACTCCATCATGTTGTTGCATATGGAATAATTACATTTCTATTCATTCTTTCGCATAAGAATTCACCCTCTCTGCTCTCGTCTTTGCTTGTTTTCTTTGCTCTTTTAGTCGTTGGCATTGTTGACGAGGTCACTCAACCTCTTGTGAATCGACAGGCGAGTCTCGCTGACTTAGCAGCCGATGCTATCAGTATTGTAACGGTTCTGTTGCTTTCGGTTGCGGGTAAGCGCCGATTTCGAAATACGAAAAAACGAATAACGAAGCAAGACAAACCATAACTGATATTCACACGTTAGGATTTTATTCCTTGGAATGTATATAACGTTTTGAATGCTTAGACAGTATCAGTTTTTTCAATTCCGAAGAAAGCAGCAGAGAATCAATTTTCTGTCTTGAGAGTTCACATAACTTTCGCCAGATGACTTCAACTGTCT
>CAZIAN010000658.1:0-2793 GCA_964537355.1 uncultured Pirellulales bacterium
GGGCCTATACCGAATTTACTCGGCATAAGCCCCGAATTGACAAAAATCTGTAATATCAACGATGCAATCTTAATCGCTGCTTCCGGTTTAAGGTGCCGGTGGATACAGACGGATATCATCGAAGAACACAGAACCCGAACCGCCGGCCACAGGATTGGCCCTGTTGCCGAAACCAACCGTAATCGAAGTTACATTGGTAAGGTTCACACCGAACGCCTGGAGATCGATAGTCCATTCGGTCCACTCATCAGCCTGTGCCGCGTTAGCATTAGGATTATTGACAGCCGCAGTGCCGTTGAGAACAACGTACATCGTCTCAGCAGCGTTGGCCGGATCGCCAATATACCAAATCCCTAATGTGTCAACACCATTGACTGTCCAGTCAGTATTGGAAGTCAATGTCAAAGTCGCCTCGGATTTGCCAACACTATTATCATAGGCAAAAGGCATTGATTGAAAACCACTGTGAACGATAGTCTGCTCGGCAAATGGAGGATCTAAATGACCAACGGTAGAGCCGTTTGTAGTCGGATTATCAAATCCGTCCACCCAGGCCAGATATATCCTGTTGCTTCCAGGTTCACCTTCATTAATGTCATTGTAGCTCTCCATATCTTCCACAATCAGGAAGTTAGCAGTTTTCAAGCTCCATACGGCGCCTGTCCACGGGCTCTCGGGATTGGTGTCATTGACCTCATCAATGCGCCAGTAATAAGTAGTGTCCCATTCGAGTTGTCCCGGGTCATAGCTCTCAGAACCGAGGCTCCTGCTGCCTTTGTATTCAGGCGAGCTGGCATCGGCGTTTTTCACTGCGTCCGCATCAGTTCCGAAATAGACCTCATGCGAAGCGGCAGCATCTCCTTGATTCCAGCCAAGAATTGTGGTCTGTTTTACATCCACCGCACCATTTGGCGGACTCGAGCTGTTGGCCCGAAGTGGCGGCTGAAGCGGACCGGCGGGAATGATCTCCTCGGCCATCGTCGGCGTTGACCAGTACAACTGCTCCACGGCGTCGCCGCCGCTGTCAAAATACTCTAACCGCAGCGAATGGACGCCCTTTTCCAAGGATATCGGCACGGAGTAGTACTTACTGGTGACCGTAGGGATCACCCACTGGTTGATGATCAACTCGTCGTCGATCCATAGGCGGGTGCCATCCTGGCAGTTGACGGCAAATGTAAAAGTATCGGGGACGATAATTTCGAGATCTGCCGTCCAGCGAACCGACCACCCATCGCCCGGGATTGGCACACTGGGGCTCGTCGCACCGGTCAAATTGAGATCGACGCCCGGATCAATACGCGTCAGGGCCGGAATTCCGCTTAAGTCTGTGTTGCTGAAGTACTCGCCCTTGATGCCTCCACCGCCATCGGTAGTCGTGAAACTCCAGACATCGCCTTTATGTGTTTCTACAACATCAAACTCATCGACACGCCAGTAGTAAGTTTTGCCCATCTCAAGTGTGCCGGGAGTAAAGGATGTCGTTGTCTGTTGAGTTGCTCCGGTGGCATTGCTGACTTCGTCAAAATTGTCCCCGAAGTAAACATAGTGTAATCTCGCGCCCGAACCCGGACTCCAGCTTAACTCAGGATTAAGGTTAACCCACTTGCCTGTATCAGGCGGGTCGGGATTGTATCCGGTCTTGGGAGGAACTGTAAAGCTCCAGACGTCACCTTTGTATATCGTAGTGCCGTCGGCTTCGACTTCATCAACACGCCAGTAGTATGTCATCCCCAGAACAAGACCGTCCGGGACGGCAAAACCTGGAAAACCGACAACAAGAAATGGAGAAGCCTGGTTGCCCTGGAAAGTGCCTTCGGCACCGGCATCCACATCGTCAAAATTCTCGCCGAAGTACACATCATGAGAAGCTGAAGTTTCTCCAGGTGTCCAGCTAAGGTTGGCCCATGTGTCCTCATGAACAGTACCATCAGCCGGGACCGGTTCAGAGGCCTTGAAAACAGGCGACAGCAGCTCCACCTCGGCAATCTGCATACTGTTGGCGCCAGCCGGGTCGCGAACAACCGGGAATATTACCTGGTAGTGCTCGTAGGCGACTGTGTTGTTAAACTCGATCGGCGTCTCGTTTATCGTACGGCGTGGCCACACCGTCGCCTGGGCGAAATCGACGATATCGCCACTTGCAATCAACGTGTACGGCCCGTCGATGCTGACGTTGGAGCCCCACAGTTCGTACTCGATGGGATCGCGAGGTTCGGCGTCGTTGGCCGTAGTGAATGTCAATCCCGTAACCACGGTCGGACCAACAGCCGGCGTTACTCGAAAGCCCGTAGGCTCTATCTCTCCTTTGAAGTGCAGATACTTCGTGTCGATCCGGTCATCGATGGCCTGATGTGGTGGCTCGTTGCCCGGCCACCCGTGGTTGTCGTTCTGACTTATGCCGTCGTTAGGGAGACCCTGAATGATATCCCCTGGAGCGGTGATATCACGCCCTGCCTGCACCGCGCCGCTAAACACCAGCATGGATGCGACAACAATTAGAATTGATACATTTCTCAACATAATAGTTCTCCTGAAAAAAGAGTTAAAAAAATCTTTCTTTGGCCACACGCCAAAATCCCGACATCTTGGGATTGTTTTCAATACGTGAAAGATTAAATGATGACAAGTATGAGTGTGAAGTTGCCGGGCACAAACTAAGGTTCTTACTTAAAAATGTGCCTCTGGCGCAAAACACAATACTCCTCCCTATATGTACAAATTAAAAAACTCGTCTCCCGACAGAAAAAACCTACATACATCTGTCTCTAAGAAAACAAGCTTCACCGAATA
>CAZIAN010000659.1:0-2787 GCA_964537355.1 uncultured Pirellulales bacterium
AATCATATCTTAAGCTGGTTCTAATGTAAAATCAATTTTAACTTGAAAAGGTGCCCGGATTACTCCAGCTTACGCTTCGGGAAATTGTGCATACGGTTCCTTGTCATTGTAGTTCATAAGTTGTTGCTCACCTTAATAAAAAGTCAATTTAGCAGCAGAATTCCACCATTGAGCTGCGTTCTCTTCATCGATTGCAGCAAAAGCATGATTGGTATCCAGTTGGGGGCTTGAACAATGCTTTACGAAAACCCTTGTCTTGAATTATAATCATGGAAAGGTTTTTCAGGCACAAAAGGTCGCTAATTTTGCCCTATTTAGTGTGTAATAACATTTTTATTTTTTTCGTAGAAACCATCCCGGCTCTGCCGGGACCAGGCCATTCGTTTCTACACTATCAACTGCGCGAAGGCCCTCTTCCAGGACAAATACGTCGGTTCACTCGAAGACGGCAAGCTGGCGGATTTCATCGTTTTGGACACCGATTTGCTTACATGTCCTGCCGATGACATCAGAAATGCAAAAGTCGTGAGCACTTGTATGGACGGACGGTGTGTATTCGAACAGTAATTTATTTCGGCCAGGACCAAAACCATAGCGGGTCTTCTCGTTTAAGAGAACATAAATCAGTAAAGCTGCGTATGATATTTTGGCGATGATTATTCTATATCGGCACTTGGATGTAAGATGTAATTTTAAGGGTCTAAACGAAACAGGAAAGGTCGAATATTGGGAGGCCTGAAACTTTGGAAGATAGGTACAATCTTGAAGATAACCAGGAGGACATATTAAGTCACCCTTCAAGAAAGAATTCTATACATATCCTCACGCTGGACAGCATTCTGGCCAATGATGTTTACGAGAGGATACATAACGACGAAAAAATGAAATATTATCAATTGATTAAGCCCCGAAAGACGGAAATACGCGAAGTCGTCGCGGAAATTGATAGTATGGCAGTAGATACTGTTTTATCAAGACTGCTGATAATTGATGTACGTAGAGCCACTTTGCCCAAGCTCCAAAGGGCTTATAATAAAGTGGTTGGTTATAATCGCAGAGACCTGAATAAATTATGCCACATTATATTGATAGGTGATGGTCCTTTTGACTTGTTTCAGGATGGAAAGACACTCGACGTCTTTGTTCCTCACCTTGCAACTCATAGAGTGGATTTCCATCCGGCGGCATTTTTTTTCGACCCTTTCATTCATTACGAGCATGATGAAATTGAGCGGGCCGGCGTTGATGACGAATTTGTCCTTCCTGATAAAATCCCTCAAAGGCTTGCAAGGTATTTTAAAAAAGATGATGATATTAGAGTCGACAAAATACGGCATTATTTCAGAGCCATTGATAAACCCGAAGAGGTCTGCAAAAAAAGGTTCAAAAGGCTAAAAAATATGTACAAGAAAAGAATGGCCGAAGAATTTCCCAACCATAAAGATCAATTAAAAGCCTGGCTTTCTCGAAAAGGCATCAGGTTGGCAAGCGAAAAGATGTATCTCTATCCTTTTTATTTCGAATACTGGGTATATAAACTCATGCAAAAAGCATCACAAAGTTAAATTCTATATTACTCTGACCATAAGAACCTTATCATCTATTGGTATCCAGGCTCGGCGCCGTTTTTTACTCGAAAATGTAGGTTTTTAGCGAAGGGACTTGGCATCCCAATGTGCTTGTGTATTTCCGTGATCAGTTAGGATCAACCTGTGTACCGGTCGGCAGTCCGGCGATGATTTTCTTTATCCATTCGTCTTTGAGCAGGTCCTCTTTGGTGATTGACGCCGGCGGGTCGGCAGGCGGAAGCTCTATATCGGGCGGCGTCCCAACAAGCTCATTGAAGCTCCCATCGGGATTGATGCCTAGATCCGCCTCCATCCGGAAAATCATGCCGCTCGACGGGAGCCTCACCATAGGCGGGGTGATGTACGCGGCGCCGCCCGCACCCCCGGTGTTCCGACCCACCAGAACACTCATCCCGGTTCTCTTGACCGCATCCGCATACTGGTCGGTCGCCGAGGCGCAGCCTCCATTGATGAGAACATAGAGCTTTCCATGGAAATGGTAGCGATTGGCGGGCTCGACTTCTCGAGTGATTTCATAGAAGACCCACTGCTCTCCGTCAAAACCTTGCGGAGGGTCTGTTTCCTCTTCGTTCACCTGCATCACGCTCACGTCTTTTCGCAGAAAACGCAGAACGGACGGTTTCGTTTCCGCGAGAAATTTCCGCTTGATCCCTGCTGTGTGTTTCCATGTCAGGGGCTCATCCAGGAAAGGTTCGATCAGATTGTCACGAAAATACACGGGATCCCCACCGCCGTTGTTTCTGACGTCGATGATCAGCTTCTTGTACTTGTCCTGAGCCTGTTCGAGAAACGCGGCAATCTTCTTTCGCTCTTTCCGGATGTACCCCTTGAAAACGTATCCCAGCGGATCTGGCAGAAAGGACCTGATTCGAACGTAGCCAACCTCGTCGGTGAGTTCGATACACGTGCAGTTTTCGTCGGCCTCAGCGGTGCCGGACCAAGCGTTGATTGGAGCGGGGAAGCCTTTCACCTTTGGCACAAAGGCCGCAAGCGTGCGGCCGTCGGCCAGACCGAAATCGACCGGCCATCCTTTGAAAGAGGGGCCCTCATCGATAATCATAAGGAAGTAGTCCACCCAGCCCTTCGAATACGCGTCATACTTCAGCAACGTTTTCTCCTTGACGAAATCCAGATAACGCGAGCAGGTCATCCCGTTGACCTTGAGTATCTCCGATCCCTCGGGCACGGTGTTGCCATC